>NZ_JCBANA010000009.1:0-111125 GCF_059760725.1 Achromobacter sp. 1014246743 | reverse complement strand
GCAGAGGCCGGCATCCGAGATGGACCAACAGGTCTCGTGGGCTCGGAGATGTGTTTAAGAAGAAGGGTTCAGCGGGCGGCGCGGCCCTTGGACTGTTCGTACAGCGGCAGCACCTGCTGGGCGGCAGCCTGCAGGTCGGTGATGCGCGATGCGGCCGAGGGGTGGGTCGACAGGATCTCCGGCGGCGCGCTGCCGCTGTCGGCCGCCCCCATCTTCTGCCACAGCGTCACGGCCGCACGCGGATCGAAACCGGCCCGGGCCGCCAGTTCGACGCCCATGCGGTCGGCTTCGGTTTCGTGGGTACGGCTGTTGGGCAGGGTGAACATCACGCTGGTGAGTTGCCCGCCCAGGTCCGACGCGGCGCTGGAGCCCGTGGCGATGGACAGCACCTGCAAGCCCAGGTTGGTGGCCATCTGCTGCGACACGCGCTCACGCGCATGTTCGCGCAGCGCATGCGAGATTTCGTGGCCCAGCACGGCCGCCAGTTCGTCATCGGTGGGCTTGATCTTGTTGATCAGCCCCGTGTAGACGGCGATCTTGCCGCCCGGCATGCACCAGGCGTTGATCTCGTCGCTGGTCAGCACGTGGACTTCCCATTTCCAGCCCGACGCATCCGGGCGGAACACGCCCGCTTGCGCGATCAGGCGCTGCGAAATGCTGCGCACCCGGGCCACTTGCTGGGCATCGCGATCCAGCAGATTCTTGGCCTGGGCCTGCTTGAGGATGTCGGCGTACTGCTGGTTGGCTTCCTGCTCGAGCGCCTGCGACGGCACCATGCTGGACATGTATTGCGTGCGGTTCACGCCAATGGCGCCCGACTGAGTGGTGTTCATGCCCGAGCAACCGGCCAATACGGCCAGGCCCAAGACGGCCGCCAAGCGGCGCAACGGATAGCGGTTACGGCTCATGTCGGCCTCCAGCAGTTGCAAAAAATCAGGGACTTGCCAGCCGTTCAGGCCCGATCGCCGCACTGCCCGCGATGCCGCAGGGCGTGGTCGATCAGCACCAGGGCCAGCATGGCTTCGGCGATAGGCGTGGCTCGAATGCCGACGCAGGGATCGTGGCGGCCCAGCGTCTGCACCATGACGGGTTCGTTGGCCCGGTTGACCGAGCGGCGCTCGACCCGGATGCTGGACGTGGGCTTGATGGCCAGCGACACCGTCACCGGCTGGCCGGTGGAAATCCCGCCCAGCACGCCGCCGGCGTGGTTGGTCAGGAAACCGTCGGGCGTGATTTCATCGCCATGCTCGGAGCCGCGCTGCGCGATGCAGTCGAAACCCGCGCCGATGGACACGCCCTTGACGGCGTTCAGGCCCATCATCACGTGGGCGATGTCGGCATCCAGGCGATCGTAGATGGGCTCGCCCCAGCCGGCCGGCAGGTTCTCGGCCACGACCTCGATGCGCGCGCCGACCGAATCACCGTCGCGGCGCAACTGGTCCATATAGGCTTCCAGTTCGGGCACGACCTCGGCGTTGGGCGCGTAGAACGGGTTGTTCGGCACCTCGTCCCACGACACGAACGGAATCGGAATGGGGCCCAATTGGCTCATGTAGCCACGCACCTTCACCCCGTACTGCTCGGCCAGCCACTTCTTGGCCACGGCGCCCGCGGCCACGGTGGGCGCGGTCAGGCGGGCCGACGAACGGCCGCCGCCGCGCGGGTCGCGCAGGCCGAACTTGCGCCAGTAGGCGTAGTCGGCGTGGCCGGGCCGGAACGTGTCGGTGATGTTGGAATAGTCTTTGCTGCGCGCATCGGTGTTGCGGATGAGCAGGCCGATGGGCGTGCCGGTGGTCAGGCCTTCGTAGACGCCGGACAGGATCTCGACCTGGTCGGCTTCCTGGCGCTGGGTGACGTGGCGCGACGTGCCGGGGCGGCGGCGGTCCAGTTCGAGCTGGATGTCGGCGGCATCCAGGGACAGTCCCGGCGGACAGCCATCGATGACGCAACCGATGGCCGGCCCGTGGGATTCGCCAAAATTCGTGACGGTGAACAAGGTACCGAGGGTATTGCCGGGCATAGGAAGTCAACAGGTCGGGAGGTTGCAAGCAACCCCGATTATGACACCGCCGAGGCCAAAGCCTGAATCTCGGCGGCCGGCGCCGGGCGTCCCAGCAGGAATCCCTGCATCACGCGGCAGCCCAGCGACTTGAGGATTTCGCGTTGCCCTTCGGTTTCGACGCCTTCGGCCACCACCGGCAGGTGCATCGCCTGGCACAACCCGAACAAGGCGGACACCACCTCGCGGCTGCCGGCATCGGATTCCAGCGCCGAAATGAAGCTGCGGTCGATCTTGACCCAGTCGATGGGCAGATGACGCAAGTGGTTCAGGCTGGAATAGCCGCAACCGAAATCGTCCAGCGCCACGCCGATGCCCTTGGCGCGCAACGTGTTCAGGATCTTCACGTGGCGCTCGTAGTGCATGATGAAAATGGATTCGGTGATCTCCAGCACCAGCTTGCGCGGCGCCAGGCGGGTCGACGCCAGCACGTCGGACACCAGTTGCACCAGGCTGTCCTCGTTCATCTGCTTGACCGACAGATTCACGTGCACCCGCCAGGCGGCCGGCCATAAAGCGGCCTGCGAGCAGGCACGCTCGAGTATCCAGGCGCCCAGCGGCACGATCAGGCCGCTGCGCTCGGCCAGCTCGATCGTCACCGCGGGCGACACGCTGCCCAGCTCCGGGTGATGCCAGCGCAACAGCGCCTCGCAACCCTGCACCACGCCCGTGCCGCTGTCGCAGACCGGCTGGTAATACAGTTCGAACTGGTCCATGGACGCCGTGGTCAGCGCCAGGCGCAGGTCGTTTTCCAGCCCTTGCTGGTCGCGCTGGCGGGCCAGCATGCGAAAGTCGAACATGTTCCAGCCCGGACCGCCCCGTTCTTTCAGCGGCACCATCGCGACCTGCACGCAGCGTTGCAATTCTTCCACACTGCGGCCGTGGTCCGGATACAACGCCGCCCCCACGCGAAACACCGCGATCAGAGGCCGGCCGCCCAGTTCGTAGGGCACCGACAGGTCTTCCAGCAGCTTGGCCGACACCAGTGCCGCCCCCTGCTCGTCCACCTCGGGAATGCAAAGCGTGAACGTGTCCGTGCCGCTGCGGGCCACCATGCCCCCCAGGGCGCGCGTGAGCAGGCTGAGGCGGTCAGCGACCATCACCAGCAGGGTCTGGTCTTCGCCTGCGCGCAGCATCGCGCTGATCTCGGCATACTGGTCAAAACTGACCAGGAAAAACGCACCAATGCCGCGCGTCCCCGTGCGGGCGCGCGCGATACCCAGGGACTCGCGGTCCGCCTGCGCCACGCCCCCCGGGCCGAATGCGCCCCGGCCCGACGCCTTGTCCGCCTGGTTCAACCAGGCGCGCGCGCGGCGATGCAGCTCCCGCTGGCTCAGGACACCGGTCAATTCGTCACGCGTCAGTCGCCCGCGCAGGACACGCTCCCGGCGGACGAAAAACAAACTTATCGCTGCAAGTGCGCCCGCGAGCGTCAGGCACAGTGCGAGCAGGTAACTCTCACGCACGGAGCCCCCTATCTAGAAACCCTTGGCGTTGTGGTCCGGAAAGAAACCCAAGGGCTGTAACATTTTTTAAATTATGCATTATTTTCGCAAAAAAACGCCACACTTCAGGAGCAACGCGCTCCTTTTCCTTCGATTCCTGCCCTGCTCTGGTTGCTCGCTTGGGGTCATGACGGTCCTTGGATAGCAGTCGCTGGCCGGTCCTTTGCGCCATGCCGTGCCCTTACTACGACAGCCGGAACCCTAAAATTAATACGGCCTGTCTCAATAGTTATCATCCGGGCAATTATCACGAACGAAATAATTGCACAGGTTGTCTGATATCGCAGGTGATTTCGTAATATTCTGTATGTTCTGTGACATGCGGAATTACAGCGTACGCGACGACACTGAGGTATTAGTAACGTGTGTCACGTTTCTTATCCAGCATTTTTCCCGATCAGGCACGCTCGCGGCCTGACGTTCCCCCTTTTACTGGCAGGCCGGCATTGCGCGGCACCGGCAACGGTGCGGGCCACGAAGGGAACCCCTACTCCATGTCCACATTACGCCGGCTGATCCTCTGCACCGCCCTCCTGATTGCCTTCATTTTGCTCGGTGCGCAGGCGCTGGGGATGCTGGCCGCCCACCGCTACCTGAACACCCAGCTGGCCCAGCAGGGCCAGGCGGGTGCCAGCGCCCTGGCGTGGGCGCTGTCCCACACCGCGGGGGGCACGCAAGACCAGGTCAAACTGGCCGATGAACTGTTCGGTGCCGGCCTGTATTCCCTGGTCAAGATCAATGCGGAAAACGGGGACACCATAGCGGAGCGCCGCAGCGCCTCGCCTGGCCAACCCGGACGGGCACACGACTGGCGCGATGGCTGGTTGACCATGCAGGCCCCCGCCGCCACCCTGCCCTTTGTCGCGCCGGATGGCCGCCCGATGGGCACGGTCACCGTGCAGGCGGATGCCCGGCTGGCCCGGGACACGCTCTGGCAAGGCGGCGTACGCGTCATCGGCCTGGTGCTGGCTGCGGGCGTCTTCTGGACGCTGTTCGCCGTCAACCTGATGCGCTGGATCGAAGCGCGCACCTCGCGCGACATCTGCGAACGGGTGCGGGCACTGGCGCCGGGTGGCGAGGCGGCGCCCAACCGCGCGTGCGGACTGGCGGGCGTGGACCAGGCCCTGGTCGACGCCCAGCGCAAGGTGGCCGCGACGGTGCAGGAACAGAACGCACGCATCGAATCGCTGCAAAGCGAGATCTCGCGCGACGCGGTCACCCGTCTGCCGAACCGCAAGTACTTCATCGACCATTTCCGGGTCGAGCTTGCCAGCCAGGAACCGGACGCGGGCGGCCACATCCTGCTGTTTCGCCAGCGCGACCTGGCGCAGATCAACCGTCACCTGTCGCGCGCCTTCACCGACCAGTGGCTGCGGTCCTCGTCCGACCGCCTGCGTAAACTGGTCGACGGCTCCGGCGGTCCGACAGCCGTGCTGGCGCGCATCGGCGGCTCGGACTTCGCGCTGCTGATGCCCCGTACTTCGGCGCCCCAGGCCGGCCTGCTCGCCGAGCGGGTGCGACGCGAATTGCGGTCGCTGCGGGTGCCGATGGACAAACGCGGCTGGTGCCGCTGGGCGCTGGCGATGGCCGCCTACGCCCCCGGCGACAGCATGAGCGACACGCTGGCGCGCCTGGACCATGCCCTGATGTGCGCGGAAAGTGCCGATGACGACCAGATCTCGCCGGCAAGCCAGGCCGCCGACAGCACCCGCATCGGCGAATACAGCTGGCACGATGCGCTGTCCACCGCCCTGGAGCAGCACCGCTTTTCCCTCTCGGTGCAGCCCTTGGCGGACGTGGCAGGCAGGCTGTTGCAGCACGAGGGCCGCCTGACCCTGCACGATGCTGCCGGAGCCGACCCGGTCCCGGCCTCGATCTTCATGCCGCCGGCGGTGCGTCTGGGGCTGTCGGCCGAATGCGATATCCAGGCGATCCGCCTCGGGCTGGACTGGCTGTATACCCACCCCGACGCCTTGACCGTGCATGTTTCGCGCGCCTCATTGGCCCAAGGGGCTTTCCTGGCGCGACTGGAACGCATGCTGGCCGACCGGCCCGCCCTGACGGCACGCCTGATCGTCGAAGTCGATGCCGAGGCGTTGGTGGAACACGGCGCCGACATGCAACAGTTGTGCCGAATCGTCACCCAGGCCGGCGGCCGCGTGGGGCTGTCACGCCTGTCCCGGCAATTCGGGGCCATGGAGCACTTGCACGAATACCCGGTGTGCTACGTGAAACTGTGCGGGGGATTCATCACCGGCATCCTGCACAGCCCGGGCAGCCAGCACCTGGCGGCAACGGTCGTCGCCACGGCGGTGTCGCTGAACATGGATGTGTACGCGGAAGACGTGCCCGACCCCGCCACCCAGGCCATCCTCGAGAAAATCGGCGTCCGCGCAATTCGTGGCGCTGTCGTAAACTTCGCCCGCGCGCACGACCTCGCGCCTGACCACCAATGGGTTCCTAGTTGACGGAAGGCTTGTTTCTTCGCACCCTTCGGCGCTTTCGCCACCGCCGCGCAAGCCGCACGACGCCTGCGCAACGCGGCTGGCCAGCCTGGCTGGCAGGCGCCGTGCTGTGGCCCGGCCCATTGATGGCGGCAGGGCCGGCCACGTCCTACCCCGAGCTTCAGGCCGCCCTGGTCGCCGGCGTCGCCTTGGCGTGCGCGGTGGCCTTTCTCACCACTTGGGCCTATACAAGGGCAGCCAGCTACGGCGCCGCGCTCGCGTTCGTGCTGGTGGAGGGCGTCTTGCGCGTGCAGCCCTTGCTGTTTCCGGCCGGCGCCTTGCAGGCGGGCTCTTTCGCTGCCCTCCTGGCCTTGTCCGTCCCCCTGATTTCCGGCAGCCCCGTCGCCGCCCGCCTGGCAACGGCATGCCGCTGGGCCTGCATCGCGTTGACCGGCCTGGCGGCACTGGCACTGATCTTCGTCTATGACGCCGACGGCGGCATGTTGCCCGGCTTGATCGCCGCCGTCTGCGCCGCCGCCAGCGCAGCATTGGCAGCGTGGTTCCTGGCAGCGGCGGCCCGAGGCACCCCCCGCAGGATGGCCGCGCTGGCGCTGGGCGCAGCCTATGCGGTGTCGGCCTGGGTGCTGACGCAAGACGCGGTGCCCGGCCAGAGCGACGGCGCGCTGGCCCCCGAACTGGCGCGGCTGCTGCTGGTGCTGGCTGCCTTGCTGCTGGCGGGGCTGGATCCCAGGCACGCTCACGCAAGGCCCGCCCCCGCCGACGCCGACTCGCACGTCCAGGGCGACCTGCGGCTGGCCGAAATGGCCGGTGCGCTCGATACCCAGCGCCAGGTGAATGCCCTGATATCGCACGAGTTGAGGGCACCCCTGGCCACGATCAGCGCCGCCGCCCAGTCGCTGGACATGATCCTGTCCGGCAGCGGTGAAGCCGTCGACAACCGTCTGGCGCGCATCCATCGGTCCGTCACGCGCATGACCGAATTGATGGAACAGCTGCTGAACCAGGACCGCCTGGGCGAACACGCCTGGACCCCGCGCGCGGAACTGACCGACATGTCGGAACTGGTCGGCGACGTGGTGGCGGCGATGCAACCGGATACGGCGCATGCCTTGCTGCTGCAGACCGACGCCGACACCCTGCCCGTCTATTGCGACCGCCCGCTGACCAGCGTGGTCGTACGCAATCTCATCCACAACGCCATCAAGTATTCGCCAGCCAGCGAACCTATCCGCATCGAAACGGGACGGACAACCGAGAAGGATGCGCCCATGGCCTGGATGGCGGTCACCGACAGCGGCCCCGGCATCGGCGAAGAAGAACAGGCGCGCATCTTCGAGCCGCATTTCCGCCGCTCGGCGCACCGCGAAACTCAGGGAATGGGAATTGGCCTGTATCTGGCCCGGCGCATCTGCCAGAACCAGGGTGGCTCTCTGGTCATGCAAAGCAAGGTGGGCGTCGGCACGCGCTTCGTCATCACCCTGCCCGCGCGGCCGCCCGCGCCGGACGCGGCCAATCAGGCCGCGAACACGTAGCCCTGGCCGCGCACGGACAGCACGGGCAACTTCAGGCCCGCGCTTTGCGCCTTGGCGCGCAGGCGGCTCACCAGCACATCGATACGGCGCAGTTCAAACCCTCCGGGGCTGTCCGGCAGGAACAATTCGGCCAGCGCCTGGCGGCTGACGGCGGAACCCGCCGCGTCCATCAACGCCATCAGGAACGTGCGTTCCTGGGCGCTCAAATGCAGCGACGCGCCATCCGGCGCCACCAGGATCCAGCCGCCGTCCTGCAGCGACCACGCGGTATCGGCCGACGCACGCGTTTCGGCATCGGCGGGACGCGGCACCTTGGCCAGGCGCATGCGGCGGGCCAGGCTGCGGATGACGGAGCTGAGCTCCAGCAGGTCCACCGGCTTGGTCATGTAGACGTCGGCGCCGCCTTCCAACCCGCGCACCCGGTCTTCGAGCGCACTGCGCCCGGTCAGCATGACAATGCCTACCGGACTCAGCGCGCGCAGTCGCGTGGCCACCGAAAAACCGTCTTCACCAGGAAGATGGGCATCAAGGATGACGATATCGCAGGGCTGTTCCTGCAAGCGACGGTAAAAGGCCGCGGCGTTGTCACAAGCAAACGCCACACGGAAACCGTACCCACCGAGGCCCAACGCCAACTCCTCCCGGAAGTCCGCATCATCCTCAAGCAGGCCGATACACAGCAAACCATCTGCGCCAGGCATATTTAGAGTGCTTTATATTGAAAATTGTCGACAAATGCCCCAAGGACGGGGGTACCGTCCTGAGTGTCCCGCAGGCGACAATCTTACGACTTTTACAATGGAAACGAATGATTGCAGAGAAAAAAACCGCGTTTTTTCGTCTCAATGCGCCAACTTTCTACGATATCCCGCTCTAAAAAGACGTTTTGTCGTCAAGAACCGCTCAAAACGAACATCAAGACGAACAACTGACTTCAATGCCGTTGGCCCAATCCGGCGGCAGGGCCGCATACTTTTCGTACCCCGGCTGTTCCGTGAAGGGCGCGCGCAGCAGCTTCATCAGGGTATCGATCTCGCCGGCATCGCCCGTTTTCGCAGCGCGGATCGCCTCTTCGGCCAGGTGATTGCGCAATACATATAGCGGATTGACCCGGTTCATGGCGGCGGCGACTTCAGCGGCCGCCCGGCCGTCCTGGGCCTGGCGCGCCAACAGGCGGTCCAGCCAGGCCGCAGCGGCGGGCCGATCGATGAACAGGTCTTCGAACGGCGCGCGGTTGCCCGATACCGCATCGGCCAGCCGGCGCCAGCTCAGGGTGAAATCCGCCTGATTGGCGTCCATCAGCTTGAGCAGGTCGTCCAGCAAGGGCTCGTCCGCCGGGCGCCACGCGGCCAGCCCCAGCTTGGCGCCCATGCGGTCATGGAAGGCGCGGGTGAACACGCCTTCATACTCATCCAGCACGGCACGCAGGCCGTCGACGTCCTGCACCAGCGTATGCAGGCTGCCGCCCAGGCGATACAGGTTCCAGAGCGCCACCGACGGCTGCCGATTCCAGGAATAGCGGCCCTCGGAATCCGAATGGTTGCACACATGGCCCAGCCGGAAACCGTCCATGAAACCGTAGGGGCCGTAATCCAGCGTCAAGCCCAGGATCGACATATTGTCGGTGTTCATGACTCCGTGGCAAAAGCCCACGGCCTGCCAATCCGCCATCAACCGCGCGGTGCGGTGCGTGACTTCGCGCAGCAGGTTCCGCAACGGCGCGGCAGCGTCCTGGGGTTCGCCCGCCGGCGCGACCCGGCATTCGGGGTAGTAGCGGTCGATCACGTAGTCGGCCAGCGCCTTGAGCAGGTCCGGCTGGCGGCGCGATGACCAGTGTTCAAAGGAACCGAAGCGCACGAAACTGGGCGACATGCGCGTGACGATGGCCGCGGTTTCGACGGTTTCGCGCCAGACCGGGTCGTCCGAAGCCACCAGCGCCAGGGCACGCGTAGTCGGCACGCCCAGACCGTGCATGGCCTCGCTGGCCAGGTACTCGCGCACCGATGAACGCAGCACCGCACGGCCGTCGCCCATGCGGGAATACGGTGTCAGGCCCGCCCCTTTCAGTTGCAATTCCCAGGCGCCGGCCGGCCCCTGGATTTCGCCCAGCAGATGCGCGCGGCCATCGCCCAACTGGCCCGCCCAGACGCCAAACTGGTGGCCGCTGTACACCGCTGCCAGGGTGTCACCGCCCGGCAGCGGATCGGCGCCGGAAAAGACACGCAGGAATTCCGGCGTCTGCAGCACCGACGCGTCCAACCCGATCAGGGCGGCGGCTTCGGCGTTGGCGTGCAGCAAACGGGGATTGTTCAGGGGCTGCGGCGCCAGCCGCGTGTAGAACGCCGCTGGCAAGGCCGCAAACGAGTTGACGGCCTGCAGTTCGGACAGGGAATGAGCGTTCATGCGCGTTGGCTCCTGGCGGCCCGCTTGGCCGGCCGCACGTAGAAAATGGCGCTGAGGAAAAACACGGTGGACAGCAGGATCTCACCCCAGGCCATCAGGACCGACAACGGCGCCGGGTCGGACATCGCCCGCACCACGCCTTCCATCAGGTACAGCAGCGACAGCATCGCGGCCCACTGGTACGTGTAGAGATTGCCACGCAGGATGCCGCGCAGCGGCAACACCAGCGGCAAGGCCTTGAGCAGCATCCAGGAACCGCCCGGGCGCAGCGGCGCCACGACCGTTTCCCAGGTCACGCACAACACGATCAAGGCGAACAGCGACACCGATGCCGCCAGGCGCAAGCGGGGGTTGAGTTCAGGGTTCATGCTGCTATTATCGCCTGATGAACCGCCCCGCCGAGCCTGCCGCCGCCGCGCCGGCGGCCACCGAGCCCCCGCCCCCGCACGCTTCGTGGGGTGCGCGCGTGGGCCGCGCCTTCCTGTTCACCGCCCAGCGCGCCGACGAAGAAAAGCTGCTGCAGGTCGCCTCCAGCCTCACCTTCACCACGGTGCTGGCCATCGTGCCCATGCTGGCCGTGGTGCTGTCGCTGTTCACCGCCTTTCCCGTGTTCCAGGAATTCCGGGTCGCCCTCGAAGATTTCCTGACCAACAGCCTGATGCCGCCGTCCGTGTCGGACAACATCATGGAATACCTGAACCAGTTCGCTCGCCAGGCCTCGCGCCTGACCGCGATCGGCGGCGGCTTCCTGCTGGTCACGTCGCTGCTGCTCATCATGACCATCGACAAGGCCTTCAACGACATCTGGCACGTCACGCGCCAGCGGCCTTTGCCGCAGCGGGCCCTGGTGTACTGGGCCGTCATCACCCTGGGGCCCGTGGTGGCCGGTGCCAGCCTCTGGGCCACCTCGTTCGTGGCGCGCGAGTCGCTCGGGCTGGTGCGCGACGTGCCCGAAGTCGTCAGCGTCGCCATTTCTTTCATTCCGCTGGTGCTGACCGGCCTGGGCTTTGCGGCCCTGTTCGTGGTGGTGCCGAACCGCGATGTGCTGTGGCGCGATGCCCTGGTCGGCGGTTGCGTCACCGCCGTGGCGCTGGAAATCATGAAATCGGCGTTTGCCTACTACCTGACCCGTTTCCCCACCTATACCGTCATCTATGGGGCATTCGCCACGCTGCCCATTTTCCTGCTCTGGATCTACCTGTCGTGGCTGGCGGTGCTGCTGGGAGCCACCCTGGCCGCCACCGCCCCGCTCATCCGGCTGGGCCGCTGGGAATTCAACCGCTACCCCGGCGCGCCCTTCGTGGACGCCCTGGACGTGCTGCGCGTATTGCGCCGGGCCCAGTCCGAAAGCCCGCCCGGCCTGCCCGCCAACCGGCTGGCTTCCGGCCTGAAACTGCACCAGGACGAACTGAACGAGGTGCTCGAACGGCTCAGCGACATGGGTCTCATCACCCGCAGCCCGGACGACCTGTGGGTCCTGACCTGCGACGCCCGCGAGACATCCCTGGCGCCGGTCGTAGACCGATTCCTGCTGGATCGCGCCCAGCCGCGGGTGCGCGACGACCCCGAAATCCTCAAGGTCGCCTCGGCCGTGATTTCCCAGCAAAACACACCGACGCTGGAAGAACTTTGCGGAGAGGCGCAAAATACCGGAAATGGCATCGCCCCGGTCTTGCAGCTGGAAGCGAACAAGAAATAGCAAATAGCATCAGGGCGCGCTGCGCCCAGGAGAAACCGATGTTGAAGGTCAGCGAGATTCTGCGCGTCAAGGGAGACACGCTTTACACGGCTTCGCCGGACATGCCCGTGTCCCAGGCCGTGCAAACCATGAGCGAGCAGGATATCGGCTCGCTCGTCATCATGGAATTCGGCACCCTGACGGGCATGCTGACGTTCCGCGAGATCATCCGCCACATGCACGCGCATGGCGGCGCAGGCGAAACCACCATCCGGTCCATCATGGATGACGCCCCGGTCAGCGTGTCGCCCAACACCAGCGCCGACGAAGTCCAGCGCCTGATGCTCGAAAAGCACGCGCGCTACATTCCGGTCATGGACGGCCCGACCCTGATGGGCGTGATTTCCTTCTACGACATGGCCCAGGCCATCGTGGCGGCCCAGCAGTTCGAAAACAACATGCTCAAGGCCTACATCCGCGACTGGCCCGCCGAAAGCGCCGAACCGGCCAAGTCCTGAGTCCGGCCCGCGGACACTTACCGCGGACAGATACGGCCCCTGCTCAGGGGCCGTTATTTTTTGCCTGGATGCCTGGATTGAGTATCTGGCTTGGATATCCGGATCAGATACCCGCTGGCGCCGCCGTCAACGCGGCGCCGCGCATGTCCGGCGCGTGCCGTTGGCTGCGCCAGGCGTCATAGATCAGTGCCGGATTGTTCGCGGCCAACAAGGCCGGGTCCGACAGCATGCGGCGCCACCGGCGCGCGCCCGACTGACCATTCACCAGACCCAGCATGGGCCGCGTCATGACGCGCAGCGGCACGCCCTGCGCCACCTGGCGCGCGGCATATTCCATCATGGCGTCGACCACCTGTGCATCGCTGGGCAGCCGCACCGACGGCCACAGTTGCAACGACACTTCGGACAGCACCCGCGGCGTGTGCCAGGCCGCCCGGCCCAGCATGACGCCGTCAAAATCGGCGGCCGCCGCCACGGACTGGTCGGCATCGGCCAGCCCGCCATTCAAGACGAACACGCAGTCCGGGAAGTCCCGCTTCAACTGCCGCACCACGTCGTAGCGCAGCGGCGGAATTTCGCGATTGTCCTTGGGCGACAGGCCCTTGAGCACCGCGTTGCGGGCATGGGCCACGAATACCCGGCAGCCGGTGTCGTAGATCTTGCCGACGAAATCGCGCACGAAGGAATAGGACTCGTCGTAGTCCAGCCCCAACCGGTGCTTGACGGTGACGGGGATGTCCACGGCGTCCTGCATGGCCTTGATGCAGTCGGCCACCAGGTCTGGCTCGGCCATCAGGCAGGCGCCGAAAGCGCCCTTCTGTACCCGTTCAGATGGGCAACCGCAATTCAGGTTGATCTCGTCATAGCCCCACTGGCGGCCCAGCTTGGCCGACTGCGCCAGTGCGTCCGGCTCGCTGCCGCCCAGTTGCAGGGCGACCGGGTGCTCGGCTTCGTCGAAGTCCAAGTGACGGGCGACATTGCCGTACAGCAGCGCGCCGGTGGTGATCATTTCGGTGTACAGACGTGCGCGCGGGGCCAGCAGCCGATGGAAATAGCGGCAGTGCCGGTCGGTCACGTCAATCATCGGGGCGACACACAGCCGCCAGTCGGGGGAGTCCAAGAATCGCTCAGTAAAACAAGGGGATGCGGTATTTTACGGTGCTTGGCCGGTTTATGTCCGGCAGGCCGATTGCGCGGGCGGTGAACCCCTGCCGCCCATGTGGTCTAAAATTGCGCCGCCACCGCGTACAGCCAAGTCCGCCCGCCCGTTAACTCCCCTCTTTCCGTACATCAATGGCCGTATTCACCCCCGTATCCGACGACGACGCGCGCGCCCTGTTGGCGCATTTCGACCTGGGCGAGTTCGTCTCGCTGCGGGGGATCACGGCGGGCATCGAAAACACCAATTATTTCCTGTACACGAGCCGCGGCGAGTATGTGCTGACGCTGTTCGAGGTGCTGACGCAGGCGCAACTGCCGTTCTATATCGAGCTGATGTACCACCTGGCCAGCCGCGGCATCCCCGTACCGCAGCCGCAGACGCTGCGCGACGGCACCCGCCTGACCACCCTGCACGGCAAGCCCTGCGCCATCGTTTCGCGCCTGCCCGGCGGCTACGAGCCCGCGCCCGGCGCCGCCCATTGCGCCCTGATCGGCGCCACCCTGGCCCGCGCCCACCTGGCCGGGCAGGACTTCCCGATCCAGCAGCCCAACCTGCGCGGCCTGTCCTGGTGGGTCGAGACCGCCCCCAAGGTCATGCCCTTCCTGGAAGCCGGCCAGGCCCAACTGCTGCAGACCGAACTGGCCGACCAGCAAGCCGCCGCCGCCACCCCGGCATGGCAGACGCTGCCCGCGGGCCCGGCCCACTGCGACCTGTTCCGCGACAACGTGCTGTTCGCCGGCACGTTCGAAGATCCCCTCATGGGCGGCATCATCGATTTCTATTTCGCCGGCTGCGACACCTGGCTGTTCGACGTGGCCGTCAGCGTCAACGACTGGTGCATCGAACGCGACACCGGCGAGTTCATCCCCGAGCTGGTCCAGTCCTGGCTGGCCGCCTATGCCCAGGTACGGCCCTTCACCGATGCCGAACGCCAGGCCTGGCCGCTGATGCTGCGTGCGGCCGCCCTGCGCTTCTGGCTGTCCCGCCTGTACGACTATTTCCTGCCGCGCCCGGCCCAGACGCTCAAGCCGCACGACCCCCGTCATTTCGAAAGAGTGTTGCAGGCGCGCCACCGCGCGGGCCTGCCAGTATTGCCGTAACGGTTACGCCCCCCATAATGGGGGTAGCACGTCCCTTATTGAGAGATCACTCCCCAAGAGAGCCATGCAAGCAGCATTCCTCCCCGCGTCCTCCGGCTGGCAATGGGTCCGAGACGGCTTCCGTCTGTTCCGCAAGCAACCCCTGGCCATGTACACCTGGGCGCTGGTCAACAGTCTCCTGGTCATATTTGCGTTCGCGGCACAGATTGTCGGCCCGATCCTGTTCATCGCCCTGATGCCGTCCGTCACATTGATGAGCCTGGCGGCCTGCAAGCATGTCGAGGCAGACCGCGTGATGCTGCCCTCAATGTGGGCCAAACCGCTGAAACAGCCTGGCGTCTTCAGGAAGCTGTTCCTGATGGGTCTGCTGTACGCCGCCGTCAGCCTGATCGCCGGCCTGGCCACCTTCCTGCCCTTCTCGGCCGCTTTCGCCGAAGGCATGCGCATCGCGTCCATCGAAAACAGCATGGAACCCATCCTGCAGGCGCTGCGCACCCCGCTCATCATCTTCACGGTGCTGTACGTCATCATCGCAGCGCTGTTCTGGTATGCGCCCGTGCTGGTGGCCTGGCATGGGCTGCGCCTGACGCAAGCCTTGTTCTTCTCCGGCATCGCCTGCTGGCGCAATAAATGGGCCTTCCTGGTGTACGCCGCCACCTGGGTCCTGATCGCCCTGTTCCTCGATCTGTGCTCGGGCCTGCTCGTCTACATCGGCCTGTCACCCCAATTTGCCAGCACGCTGCAGATTCCGTTCACGATTGCGGCGGCGGGCGTGTTCTATTGCAGCTTCTATCCGTCGTATACCGCCGTGTTCGGCATCAATAACACCAGCCCGAACCTCGACAACGGCCACAGCGCCCAGGCATAGCGCCAGCCTGCGGGGCGCCAGCGCCCTGCAGACCTTCACCACCCGCCCGTCGCGCGACACGAAAGCCACGTCAATGGCGTGGCGCATGCCAAACGTATGCACCGCCCAGCACGGGGCCAGCAAAATACCCGACCGCGGCCCCGGCGGGCGGCGGCCCAGCAGCCCGCGCATCCTGCCCATCCACCCGGTCACCCGCAGCAATCGCAACCGCCGGCGCGGCAAGGGGCGGCGCCCGCTCATTGCGCCCCCTGAAGCAGCTGGATCGCAATCGGAAACCCCAGCACGATGAACGTACAGGGGAAGATGCAGGCAATCAACGGCAGCAACATCTTGACCGGCGCCTGCATGGCCAATTGCTCCGCGCGCACGTGGCGATCATTGCGGCTCTGCGCCGCCTGGGCCCGCAGCACGGGACCCAAACTGATGCCCAAGGCGTCCGCCTGAGCCAGCGCAGCGGCCCAATTGCGCGCCAGCGGGCTATCGCAGCGCTCGGCCAGGGCCTTGATGGCCGCCGTCCGGGAGACCCCCGCGCGCATGTCTGCCAGCGCGCCCGCCAACGCATCCCGCAAGGGGCCCTTGGGGCCACTGGCGGCCGCCAGTTGCAAGGCGCCGTGCACGCTCAGCCCGGCCTCGACGCAAAGGGTCATCATGTCGAACACGAACGGCAGGTCGCGTTCGACACTGCGGCGCCGTTGGTTCCCCAGCCCCCGCAACCACAGACCAGGCCAGGCGCTGGCGGCCAACGCCGCCGCGGCAGCCCACGGCGCCCAGGCCAGCAGGCCCCCCTCCGTCAGCTTCAATGCCAATGCCGCGGCCACGCCCGCCCCGCCCACGCCCGCGGTCACGCTCAAGGCAGCCATGTGTTCGTAGCGGATGTCCGCAGGCAGAGCGGCCCGCTCGATGGCGCCGGCCAAGCGACGGCGCCATCGCCACGAACACAGCGGCGCCACCAGAGGTGCCACGGCACAAACCCAGGGCCAGGCCATGCGCCACCACCACGGCATTGCGCTGGCCACGGCTGGTTCATCCAGCAACAAGGGCCGCAGGAAGATCCAGGCCCCCCAGGCCGCCCCCAGCGCCGCCAGCAATACCCCTACATTCAGCCACATGCATTGACTCCGCTCAGAAATCAATCCGGACGATGCGCCGGATCAGCAATACGCCAGCCGTTTCCAGCACCGCCACGATGGCCAGCACCGCCCAGCCCATCGGCGTACGCCACAACAAGCCCATGATTTCGGGTTCCAGGCGGTCCAGCACGGCCAGAAGCAACAGCGGCAGAGCGCCGACGATCCAGGCCTGCATGCGCCCCTGGGACGTCAGGGCTCTGAGCTTGGCCTGCAGCTGCAATCGGGCGCGAACGGTCTGGGCAATGCTCTCGAGGGCCTCGGCAAGGTTGCCGCCGGTCTGCGCGGCAATACGCATCGCCGCCACGACCAGGGAGGTGGAGTCCGCCGCCATGCGCACGTTCAGGTTTTCCAGCGCCTGGTCCCAGGGCACCCCCAACCGTTGTTCGCGCAGCATCAGGCCGAATTCCTGGGCCAGCGGCGCGGCACCCTGATCCACCATATGGCGCAAGCCGGTCGTCAACGCCACCCCCGCGCGCAGCGCGGAGGCCAGCATCAGCAACGCCATCGGCAGTTGCTGCTCGAAGCGGCGGGCACGTCGACGCCGCAATCCGTCAACCAGCATGCGGGGGGCACGCAGGGCCGCCAGACCGGTCACGGCAGCAATGATGCCGCTGGCGGTCGCGGCAAATGCCACCGTGGCCACCAACACCGCCCCGGCTATCGCAGCCATCCACAATTGCGCGGGGTCGATGAACAGGAACAACTCGCTCAACCTCACGCCCGCTTCCTGCGTGTACAACTCGCGATAGCGCCGTAGCGCCGGCGTGAACCAGCTTTGGGCCTGCCAGGCCAGCACCATCACGCACACCATTGCCCCGCCGGCCGCCAGCCAGATCATGCCAGGCCCGTCGAATAGCCAGGTGTCACGCCACCGGCTTCGCGTGCGCCGGAGAACCACTCGGCTTGCAGCACCGCTTCGGCCTCCCGCCATTCCTGGGCAAAGCTGGGCAAGGCCCCACAGCCGGTGAAGCCACCGGCCCTTTCGTGCCGGAACAATTCTTGCAGCTGGATGCGGCCGCTTTCCATGCCGGTGACTTCCGCCACCGACGTCACCACGCGGTGCCCATCGGCCAGCCGCGCCTGCTGCACGATGATGTCGATGCTGGCGGCGATGTGCTCGCGCACCACCGCCAGAGGCAGGTCAAGCCCTGCCATCAGGATCATCGACTCCAGCCGTGCCAGCGCATCGCGGGTGGAATTGGCGTGCAACGTGGTCAGCGAACCTTCGTGACCGGTATTCATGGCGGTCAGCATGTCGAAGGCCTCGGCCCCGCGGCATTCGCCGACCACGATCCGATCCGGACGCATGCGCAAGGCATTGCGCACCAGTTCGCGGATATCGATACGGCCGCGGCCTTCCTGGTTGGCCGGCCGCGCCTCCAGCGCCACGAGATGCTCGTGGTTCAAGCGCAGCTCGGCGGCATCTTCGATCGTGACGACGCGTTCGCCGTCGGGGATTTCATTGGACAGGATATTCAGGAGCGTGGTCTTGCCGGAACCCGTCCCGCCAGACACCACCAGGTTCTTGCGCATGCGCACGCACAGGGCAAGGAACTGCGCCATGGCGTCGTTCAACGACCCGGTCGCCAGCAGGTCCGACATGCCCGGCCGCCGCTGGGGAAACTTGCGGATGGTCAGGCTTGCGCCCTTCAATGCCACCGGGGGAATGATGGCATGCACCCGCGACCCATCCGGCAAACGCGCATCCACCATCGGCGAGCTTTCGTCGATGCGGCGGCCCAACGGTGTCACGATCCGCTCGATCACCCAGCGTACGGACTGCTCGCTGGTGAAGACGCCCGCATGGCGCCATAGCCTGCCTTCGCGTTCGACGTAGATTTCGTCATAGCGGTTGACCATGATTTCGGTAATGCCGGGCGAGGCCAGCAAAGGCTCGAGCGGCCCCAGCCCCACGGCTTCGTCAAGCACATCGCGGCAGAGCGCCGCGCGGTCCGCGCCGGGCGGCAGGTCGCCGTCATCGGCCACGATCTGCGTCAGCAGCCGTTCGGCTTCAGCGCGCAACACGGCATCGCTCATGCCGGCGACATCGCGCCGCCGCAAGTCCAGCGCCCCCAGCAATGCCGTATGCAAGCGCCGCCGTTGCTGCAAGGAGGGCAACGACGACGAAACCGGAAGCAGCGGCGCCTCGAATTGCGACGCCGGGGGTGCCACCTGGTGCGCAATCGCTGCGGCAGGTTCGGGTGCACGGCCATTCTCGTCCGGCTGTGCCACCGTCACGCGCAGGCGACATGGCCCGATGAGAATCTCGTCGTCGGGCAGCACCGGGGCATGGCGCACCACCCGCTGGCCGTTGACGAGCGTACCGCCCAAGGTGCCCAGGTCTTCGAGCACGATCATCGATGCTTCGCGCAGCAAGCGCGCATGTTGGCGTCCTACCCGCCAGTTGGCGATGCGCAAGCCGCATTGCGCCCCGCGGCCGATCACCAGAGGCGCGGCGACGGCAATCTTGCGACTGACGGCATCTTCATAGGTCATTTCTATTTCGAGCATCACGCTACTCCTGTTTGGCCGCGAGGAATTCACGGACTGCGTCCCGTCCATTGCGAACCGGCTCCGGCATAGGGATCCCACCCGGCTGCGGCAGGCACCGTCGTTCCGAGCCGGGGAGCGTCCGGAAACGCGCTGTCCACCAGGTCGCGGCCGCGCCGCACCCGGTCTGCCATGGCTGGCTCGTGGCGAGACACGATCTTGGGCGTCACGAAAATGGCCAGCTCGGTTTCTCGCAACTGATAGCGGCGCGAAGAAAACAAGGCGCCAAGCACGGGAATGTCCTTCAGCAACGGCAGGCCGCTGGTCTCGTCCGACCGTTCTCGCGACAGAAAGCCGCCGATCACCAGCGTATCGCCGGACCGCACGTTGAACTCCGTGGATGCGCGACGGGTCCGCAACGCGGGCCCGCTGGGCGAGGTCAACGCCATGTCTACAGAACTGGCCTCGACCTCGATCAGCGATCGGATCACGCCATTGCGATCTATTCGAGGCGTGATCTGCAAGGAGACGCCGTAGGGCTTGAACAAGGTGGTGGGATTGCCGCGCGAATCGGTCGATGCATAGGGCACCTCGCCGCCCGCCAGAAATGTCGCGCTGGCGCCGCTGCGAGCCAGCAACTGCGGCTGCGCCAGCATGACGGCCTCACCGCTTTGGGCCAGGGCAGCGATGCGGGCCGACAGCAGGGCATTCACACCGAAATACCCGGCCGCCGATGACACGGGCGCGGGGGTCTCGATGACCTGTTCTCCAGGACGGCTCATCCTGCCTCGCGATCCGCCGTCCCAAGCCAGGCCGGCATTCAGTCCGCCTTGCGTCATGCCATCCCAACGCACACCGAATTCGCGCAATCGCGAAGACGGGATTTCGACCACCTGCACGTCCAGCAACACCATGCTGTCCCATCCCACTTGCCCGGTGAAGTCCACGACGGCCGGGTAGCGATCCGCCAGCGCGGCAATGCGGGCACGATCGTCATCGGACAGATCATCACCCTCGATGACAATGCGCCCCCCCACCAGGGTGCTGCGTGTTCCCGGAATGCGCGCCAGCAATGACTCGACCTCGGCACGCAGTCGGAACGCGCCGGCCGGCACCACCCGGACGTCATAGGCCTTGACCCGGCCGCCCGCCCACACATGCACCGATGACACGCCCTCGGCGCGTGCGAACACGACAACCTCGCGGCCCTCGGTGGCGATCGCGTTGAGCACCTGGCCGTTGCCAATGGCCACCCGTGTCACCCCGGGCACTGACAGCACACGGGTTTCGCCTTCCTGCATTTCCAGTTCTTCGGTGGCTGATCGGGCCGACGTGTTCACCAGGCTCAGGCACAGCGCGGACAACACCGCAACGTAGCGGATATTCATGGCTGCTCCGTATCAGACCCGGGCCGCCCGGCGGGCATGGCGCCATCCGGGGTACCCAGCCGGTCCCCATACAGGATGACAACCCCCGGCTTGCGCCGCGGCTCACGGTTCAGGCCGATCAGCGACGCCAGATCGCTTTGCGGTGCCGCGCTGACTGCGGCCGCATCATCCCGATTGCGCAGCATGGCCGTCAGCGTGCCGGTCTGCCTGGCCGCGATGTAGCGCATGGCCTCGTCCGGAGTGGCTGCCAGCGTGATGTGGGTGGCATCATCGCCCTCTGCCGTGTCGGCCGCCGTCAGCACCCGCATGCCTTGCAGCAGCGGAACCGTCACCTCACGGTCACGATGGGAGAAGGACACGTAGATGTCGATGGCATCGCCCGCCCGCAACATGTCGGCCAACCCGCCAAGGTCGGACGTCGACACCATCAGCGCGCGCTGCCCGGGTTTGAGCCGCGAAGCCAGCGCCGGGGCTGGCGGCGTAAAGGTCAGGTAGGCTTTGAGCACGGGTTCGCCCTGGGCAAGGTCTGTGGTCAACCGGGCGCCCAGCACGCCATCGATGCCGAGCGGATCGACGCTCGCGGCCGGTGCCCACTGCGCGGGCATCTCGCGCACCGCCAGATCCGCCTCGCCCAGTACCGACCCCGCTGGCAGATCGTAGGCCGCCACCAAACGGCTCACCTGCGGCGTGCGCGCCTCGTCCTCCAGCGCCTGGACGCGCTGCTGCACGTGTTCGCGCACCGCCCAGGCAGACAACAGTCCCGCGGCCAGCGCCAACAGATACACGGCGGCCCTGCGCAGGCGCCGCACGCTCTGCGTGAACAAGCCGTTCATGGCGCCCACCGCCTGACCCACAGGCCGCTGCCGGCCTCCAATGGCACCAGCGTCCACTGCAAGCGAACCCCCTGGCGCCGCCAGGATTGCGTGCCGCCACGGATCGGGTCGTTTTCAATTCTCTGCCAGCCGTCACCCAGCAGCCCCTGCTGCAGCAGCAACGCCAGGCGCGCCGGCGGCAATGGATGCTGCCAGATATGTTCGGACACCTTCACGCCCCCCTCCAGTACGGTGAAATCCAATCTGAGACGAGCATTGGCAGGCAGCCAGCGCGGCGGATCGCCAGCCGGCAACGCCTGCCCTCTCATCGATGAAATGCTGCCGACGCTGCGCCCGGTTTCCGGGCTGGCCATCTGGGCCACCCACAATGCCCCGCCGACACGACCGGACAGGATGGCCTGCCCCGGCAAGACCTGCAGGTCGCCCAGCGCCGGTTGCTGGCGTGACAACACACGGATCAGTTCAGGCGTGTTGACCGGGGCATCGAACACCACGACCTGTATCGGCACGCCATGCAGCCACATCCGGTCGGCCAGGGGCTCGACGCGCGAGCCCGGCGGGAAACGCAGATCGGTCAACGACACCACGCAGCAAGGTACGCGCGCGGCCCCGGACGACGGCACGGATTGCGCCGCGGCGCCAGGCATGACGGGCCACGCCAGCCATGCCAGAGCCGCCAGCAAGCGCAATCGACGGCGCCCCATGGCGTCCACCGGCTCCCCGGATCGACCACTCATCCTGTCGTGCAAGCGGGCGTTCATCGATATGCCTTTCTACGTTTGCCCACGCGGTCGGCAGGCACCAGGTCGGCCCAGGGCGAGAGCCAATCCGTGGAAATGGCCGGCCTGCCCCAGGGCGCATCCACGCGCCCCACCGCGCCGCCTACGCTACGGGCCAGCGACAGAGAGCGGTTCGCGGCGCGGCCCCAGGATGTCGGCGCCGCGCCGACGCGGCGCCGTGCGTCGTCATCGCCATCCGCATGCCCCGCGCCTGTCGCGACGCTGGTCCGGCGCTGGATCCGTGCGGCGTCCCAACGTGCCGTGCCCGCCACAGCGGTCTGGGCGGTGACGGACATCAGCCGCAGCTCAGCGCCGAACCATTCGTTCTGCAGCGCCGCGTTGGCCGATGCCATGCCGCCTGCCATGGCCTGGGCACGGCCGGCCACCGACGCGCCCGTCTGCGGACTCGCCACCGGTGCCCCCGATGCCGCCGCCATCACGGCTCGCCGGCTGAGCTGCGCCATTTCCTGTGCGCTGAATTGCAGCTTGCCGATCCATGCCACCGCCAGGAAGGCCACGATCAGCATCGGCACTATGAGCAGCGCTTCGACCAGGGCCTGGCCGCGTTGCGTTGTGCGAACGGGATTCATCGCGCCCCCTTGGCCGCCAAGGCTTCCGCCGGCGTCACGGACGCCAGGCGCGCTTGCCAATAGGGGCGAAACAAGGTGGCCAGCTCGCCACGCCCGTCCGCCCGCGCATCGGGACGCGCGAAATAGGTCTCGGCGGCGCTGGTGACCGTGAGCGCCCCCTCGTGGCCCAACCCGACATAGCGAAACCTCCCGACGGGTGCCGACACGGTGCTGGCCGCATCAGTGGTGGACAACGCGCCACCAGCCAGGCTGACGGCCACCGCGAAGCGCAAAGGCGCATCACTGCGTCGCAGCGCAACCTCGCGATAGCCGGGCAGCCCCAACCCCGGCCAGCGCTGCACCTGCGCCATGGCGTAGGAATTCGCCATGGGATTGGTCGCGCCATCAAAGATGTTCCAGTTCGTGGACAGCTCGACCCAGCGCCAGAAATCCTGCGATGAAAAATCCTCGGGTGGCGATTCCACGTATTCGAGATCCGGCGGCGCCTTGGACTTCTGCCCCTGCGCGGTACCCCAGCCCATCGCATATTCGCGGTAGTAGCACCCGACCCACCGGTTGGACCGCAGGGCGTGGAACGACTGCGTGTCCAGCGCACCCCACCGACCATCGGGGCCCAGCCAGGTCGAGCCACGACGCCTGAGCTCGTGCCGCAATATCGGGCAGTACATGCTGACCGGCCAGGGATTGCGGCGAGTCTCGTTGCGTCGGTCCAGGAAACCGAAGCGCCCTGTCGCCTGCTCGACCGCCGGACGCAACCCCGCTTGCCGCGTCGCCGCATGACGTGCAACGAACCCTGGCCAGCCATCACTCAGCAGTCGAATGGAGGGCTGCGCGCCGGCCCGCCTGGACGCGGCCACGGCGAAACTGCCGGCGGCATCGGAATAATTGTCATGCAGCACCGCACGCATCAGTCGATCGCGCGAGGCCGGCAGGTTTCTCACGGCCGCCGTCGCACCGGCGTCCAGCACCCGATGCACGATGCGATCATGCTCGGCGTAGGCGCGCGCCAGATCGGCCTCGGCCCCCGGCTTGCCCCGGGCCATCGCATAGGCCAACCCGGCGTCGGGGCCAAACAGCATGCCAATCAACGCCATCGGCGGGTTACTGCGATTGCGCTGGCCTTCCAGGGTACGCAGGAACTGCGCCCCGGCGCCCAGGGTGACCAGATGCGCCATGGCAACCTGGTGCGCGATCTGCGTACGGTTGACGTAGGCCAGGAAGTTGAGCTGGCGCGCCTGCTCCAACGCGCCGCTGTAGGCGGCCGCATCTGCCGCGTGAGTCAGGCTCGAACGCGATTCAACCGTGCGCCCCAGGTTGTACAGCATGACCAGCGACACCGATGCCGTGGCCGCCAGCAGCATGCCCAGCACCAGCGCCTGGCCTTGCTGCAGGGCGACCGGTTTGCGCTCGAGCCGGGCGATCACTTGTCGGCCGCGGCATTGCCGGTGAAGGATTTGAGCGAACGCGCCTTGGTCTGCGCGGCGGCCTTTTGAGCGGCCTTCTGTGCATCGCCCGATTGCTTGCTGCCGTCTTCGCCCGCCAACTCTCGCGCCATGGCGGCGGTCTGCGACCGCACGACTTGTCCGAAGTACTGATAGACGGCGATTGCCGCCACCGCCACCAAGGCCACGACCACGATGTATTCGGTCATGCCCTGCCCTGTCTGACGCCTGCGATATGCCAACATTTTCGATCTCCGCTCGCTGTGAATGAGGGTCTCAGTGTCGGCTTGGCGGCCAGGCCTCACAATTCGCGGATGCCGAGGCGGATAAATGCGGCGCGGCGGCCTTGACGCCCACGCTGCGCGGACATCCGGCCACGCCACACTCCCCCCTGGAATGTGTAACCCCCTAATTTCACTGGGGTTTTCCCTATTGATCGGGCATAGGGGCAGCAGTAGATTGGACTTGCCGGGCTGTCTGACACCCATCGCGTGCGAAGCCGGGCAAGAGCGCCCCAGACTCATCTCGAGCTGGGGCGCTCTTCCATTTCCGGGCCGGCAGGCGCAAGCCGGCACCGACGGCGGCATTACAAAATCTATACAGAGTCGCCCAATCCCCTCACAGGGGCGTGGCTAGCATCACGGTTTTCCCCGAACAGCCCGCTCAATGCTTGCGTATGCCCCACCCGCCACGGCCCCGCGCCTCGTGACGGACGATTCCCGCAACCCCGCCATCGATGCCCTGCGCGGCGTCGCCATCCTGTGCGTCGTGCTGCTGCACGTGCAGATACACATCCCCCAAGAGCAAAGCCTGCTGGGCAAAGTGCTGCCCGCGCCCTTGTTCAACATCGTCTTTCGTAGCGGCTACTACGGGGTCATCATTTTCTTCGTCATCTCGGGCTTTCTGATCACGCGTTCGTCGCTGACGCGTTGGGGCTGCCTCGCTGCCGTGCCTTGGCGCAATTTTCTGTGGCGCCGCGTTGCCCGCATCTACCCGTGCCTGCTCCTGCTGTTGCTGGCGTTAGCGGCCCTGCATTGGGCGCAGATGCCCGGCTTCGTCATCGACAACACCCCTCTGCCGCGCGCCATCGCCGCTGCACTGACGCTGCACCTGAACTGGCTGGAGGCCCAGGTGGGCTATCTGCCCGCCGCCTGGAATGTATTGTGGTCGCTATCGATCGAAGAAGCCTTCTACCTGGCCTTTCCCCTGATCTGCCTGCTGTCCGCGGCTGCCGGAACCCGCGCATTGGTGCTGGCCTTGCTGCTGTTTGTCGTCCTCGGCCCGTTTGCCCGCGTCGCCTTCACCAGCAACGACATCTGGGCCGACCACTCGTATCTATCAGGCATGGACGGCATCGCCATCGGCTGCCTCGCCGCCTTGGCCACCACCCACCTGGACAGGACGGGCAGGCGCCACGGCCCCGGGTTGTTGCTGGCGGGCACGGTGATGTTCGTACTGGTGTTCTTTCTGAGAAAGGCCACATCCATGCTGGGACTTACCGCATCGGGCCTGAACGTCACGTTGCTGGAAATCGGCGTGGCCTGCCTGCTGATCGGCTGGAGCCTGCGCCCGCCTCGGCCCCCACGGCACAATCCCGTGATCGCTGCGCTACGCTGGACCGGGCACAACAGCTACGAGATCTACCTGACCCACATGTTCCCCGTGCTGCTGCTTGCCGCCGCCTCATGCCGCAATTCAGGAGGCGCCGTATCGACGTGGTGGCGTGCCGGCGCACTCACCGCGGCATGTGTGCTGGTCGTCCTGATGGCCGCGATGCTGGGCGGATTGGTGGCCAGGTATTTCTCGACGCCAATGCGTCGATGGATGATGCGCGCGGCGCGGGGGGGCCAGCGGTGAATCTCCCCCCTGGGCGCGTGTCAGCCCGCCGTGGCACGGCCGCCGGCAGAGCCGTTCAGGCTATCCGCGTCCAGGCGCCTGAAAACCAGCGCCGACAACAACGTGATGGCGCCCACGCACAGGAAGGTCAGCGTGAACGCCCAGCCCAGCGCCGCATTGCCTGGCCCCGAAAACACGCCCACCAGCCCCCCGCCGATGGTCACGCCCAAGCCTATGGCCAGCATCTGCACCATCGAAAACAGGCTGTTGCCACTGCCCGCGTCGCGCGTGCTCAGTCCCTTGAGGGTCACACTGTTCATGGCCGCGAACTGCATCGAGTTGGCCGCCCCGAACAGCGCCAATTGCGCCACTTGCAAAGCCATGGGCCAGCCGTGAGAGATGGCCGCGAACGACATGATGGAGACCCCCACCAGCACCGTATTGGCGAGCAGGAAAGTGTCATAGCCGAACCGCCGCACCAAAGGCGCGATCCAGGGCTTGGACACCGTACCGGCGATGGCGGCCGGCAGCATCATCAGGCCGGACTGCAGCGGCGTGTAGCCCAGCTGCAATTGCAACAGCAGCGGCAACAGAAAGGGGACGGCGCTGCTGCCGACTCGGCACACCAGATTGCCGATCAGGCCAACGCTGAAATTGGGTTCGCGGAACAGGCGCAGTTGAAACAGCGGATTGTCGCGCCGTCGAGCGTGCACCACATACAACGCTACCGTCAGCGCGCTCAAGGCGAACAGCCCGCCCGACCACGCCGCCCGCCCGTCACCGGCGGGCAGGTCCAGTGCCAACGAAAACGCCACCATGCACAACGACAACAGGCTGCAACCCAGCACGTCGAACGGCGCCACATCAGCCAGCGCGTCTTCGGGCAGATAGCGGCGCACGGCAAACAGGCCCGCCAGGCCGATCGGCACATTGATCATGAAAATCCAATGCCAGCTTGCCACCTGCACCAACAAGCCGCCCAGCGTCGGGCCGAAGATCGGGCCCACCTGCCCCGCGATGGACACGAACGCCAGGGCGGAAATGTACTGATCGCCCGGCACCCGCCGCAGCACCGCCAGGCGCCCGATGGGCAACAGCATCGATCCGCCGACGCCCTGCACCACGCGCGCGATCGTCAGTTGCGTCAGACTCTGTGCCAGGCCGCAAAACACGGACCCCACCGCGAACACCAGGATCGCCGCCAGATAGACGCGACGCGTGCCGTAACGGTCCGCCAGCCACCCCGATGCCGGCGTCAGCATGGCCATCGTCAGCGTGTATGCCACCACCACGGGCTTGAGCGCCAGGACATCCTCGCCCAGGCTGCGTGCCATGGCGGGCAAGGCGGTATTGACGATGGTGGTGTCCAGCGTCTGCATGAAAAAGCAGGCGGCGACCACCCAGAGCAGGGCGCGTTGCGAAGACGGTGCGGGCATGCCTGAATCGTACTCCCGACCAGCCAACGAGCCGCTGACAGCCCTGCGGGGCGCCAGCCGATCCAAGCGCGGCCACCGATCGGTTATCCTCCGGGTCAACGAAAAAATGGAAGACTTGCCGTGAGCCAAGCTCATACTCCGCCGGCCGAAAAACTGGCCCTGGTGCTGTCCAACCGGCTGGGCGATTCGCTGTACCAGATGACGATCGCCAACAACCTGCGCAAGGCGGGTCGCGATATCGCCGTCTATGGCGTCCACGGCTATGCCCTGAGGGAATGGTTCCCCGATTTCGACATCCAGCCCCTGCCTGCGGACATCAACAGCCTGGCCGGCTACCACACCATCGTGCAGATGGACCCGGACAGCCCGTTCGACGGCCTCAGCCGCGTCTGCAAGCGATTCCTCAGCACCAAGGAGTGGGGCAAGATCCAACCCACGCCGCGCTCGCACAGCTCGCCCAACGGCATCCTGGATGAATTCCGGCGATTCTCTTTTGATGCGTTCGGCCTGACCCACTGGAGCGACGACAACGGTTTGAAGGCTCCCGCCCGTTTCAAGGCGCGCCGCCACCCCAAGCGTGTCATCCTGCACCCGACCTCCAGCGAGGCGGAACGCTGCTGGACACCCGGCAAGTACGTCATCGTTGCGAAGCGCCTGCGTGCCATGGGATACGAACCGGTGTTCGTGCTGGCCCCGTCAGAGCGCGAATATTGGTTGCCGCTGCTGGAACCCGCCCATGCCGGCCATGTGCAGGCGCCTTCCATCGACGGCGTTGCCGCCGAGGTCTACGAATCCGGCTGGTTCATCGGTACCGACTCCGGCATCGGCCACCTGGCCTCATGCTGCGGCCTGCCTACCGTCACCATCGTCGATCGCCCCCGCAACATGCCGCGCTGGCGCCCGGCCTGGGCCGCCAACATCATCGTCAAACCGTGGTGGCTGCCCCTGCGCACCATGCGCCGAAAATACTGGCGTGAAGCCACCACCGTCTCGGCAGTGATGCGCTGCTTTGGCCGCCTCGTCCACCGACAACATCGCTGATCGGCAAACGACAAGGCCGGCTCCCGAGCTCTCGGGTAACCGGCCTTCAAGGTATTGCCCGACGGCGATGGCCGTCACCACGGTCAGACCATCGCTTCGACGTTCCGGGCAAGCTTCGCGGCTTGCGCCGCCATCCGATACGCACTCAAGGTTTCCCCCATTTTCTGCGCAAGCATGAAGTGCCGTTCGGCGTATTGACGCGCCTGTTCGACAATCTGAGCGGATTGTCCGGGGTAAGCCCAGATCCAGGCGAGACGGGCGGCGAACCCGGCGACGTCGCCTGCCGGCGCCAACCAACCGGTAGCCCCCGGATGCACGATCTCCGGCAAGCCGCCCACGGCGCTGGCGACGACCGGGCACCGCGACGCAAAGGCTTCCGGCACCACCCTCGACCAGGCTTCGTTCACCGAAGGAACAAGCACCGCGTCCGCCGCATGCAGCATGTTCGCGACATCTTCCCGATGGCCCGCAAACGTCACGTAGTCACCGATACCCAATTGCGCCACCAGATCGTGCAACTGCTGGCCGTACGCGGCCGTCGCGCGAGTCGGCATGCCCACCACCAACGCACGGGCCGGGATGCCTTGGCGGCGCAATGCGTGCACCACCCGCAGCAGGTCCTCCTGGCGCTTGTCGGGTCGCAACATGCCGATCGTGGCCACCACGAATGCGGCGCCATCCAGGCCCAACTCCTGCCGCACGGCCTGGCGCACGGCAAGCTTGTCCGTCTCCGAGAAGAAGACATGATCGGCCCACTCGCCCACCACACTGATCCGCTCACGTTTTGCAAAGCCGGCCGCCAGGATGTCCTGCGCCCCGCCCTCGCTGGTCGTAATGACGCGGTGGCATCCCAGGCGCCACTCCAACCTGCGTCGCCAGGATGTGCGCAACGGCCGGGCGAAATGCCAGGTCCTGACCAGCGAGCAAAGATCCCTGCACAAGGCGCTGGCCTTGGCGTCGGGCGTGCCATGCGCGTCGATGACCTGGATGCGCAAGTCCTTGACGATCTGGCGCAGTTTCATCGCGCAGGACCAGGAATACGGCGAGCGGAATTCCATGGCGACGGTCGCGAGCCCCCAATCGCGCGCCAGCTTGAGCGTTTCGCTGGCGGGCGGCGCTGCAATTGCTACCGCGTGCCCCTGCTCTCGAAGCCATCGCGACTGCTCCAGAACGCGAAACTCCATTCCACCCAAATTAGGGCCCGAAAGCGTGTGCAGGATTTGCATGGGATCTACAGCGACAAAAACACGTGGCCGACGTGCGCCGGCCGGAAGAGCGAAGACAGCACCGGTCCGACTCCGCGTTGCGCGCGAGCCGGCGACAGTGCACTGCGGCACAGGCCACGGGAAAACCGATGGGATCGCAGCAACATGGATGGAGGCGCTTGATGGACTGCGTTCGTGATGTCCGTTTCGACAGGCCGCAATCCCTTCGAAATCGACTGAAACGCTATTTTTGTAAATTCAGCAATACGCCAGGAATATAGGCGGCCACTCCCATCCAGGTTGGAGCATTTTTTTAAATGTTGTTAAGATCTTTGCTGTTTATGTAAGTAATTAATTCTAAAACAGGCAAAGCACGGGCCAATCCGAGCGGACCGAGCATGGCAGCCCCCTGCGCCACGGCAGAACGCCGCCGTCAGGCCGCTCCCGCGAGAGATATTCCCCCGCTGGTTCCGCCAAGCGGAAGGCACCCCGTCAGAAGAGGCACGCCTTGTGCGAACACTCGTAAAGAAAACCTGCCACCCGAGCGGCGGGGTACAGCACAACGAGCGCCGTGCCCAACACCCACCACCGGCGTTGCCGACGAATGAGCAGCACCACGCAGACCGACCACGCGATGACCGCGGTCCAATAGGCGGGAAAGTACGGCCCCAACCCCAACATCAGCCAGTCGATACGAATCAGCAGCCCCCCCACCGCCACCGCAATCAGCAAGATGCCAATGAGCAGCCGGTTGCCGGATCGATTCATCTCAGTCGACATGCATCGCCTCGCTCGTAAAGATGGCCGGGAAACGCGTTGATGTTATTCGAAGCCCAAATAAAACAGCCGCCATTGCTGGCGGCTGTCGGTACCTGATTTCGCAGGATTTCTTTGGTAGGCCCCCCGAGAGTCGAACTCGGCACCAACGGATTATGAGTCCGCTGCTCTAACCAGGCATGAGCTAGAGGCCCAGGAAACTTACTGCCCTTCCAGGAAGCTCTTCAGCTTGTCGGCCCGGCTCGGGTGACGCAGCTTGCGCAGCGCTTTAGCCTCTATTTGGCGGATGCGCTCACGCGTGACGTCGAACTGCTTGCCCACTTCTTCCAGGGTCTGGTCGGTGCTCATTTCGATACCGAAACGCATGCGCAGAACCTTGGCTTCCCGCGGGGTCAGAGAGTCTAGCACTTCCTTGACCACGTCGCGCATGGAACCATGCAGCGCGGCGTCGGAAGGCGCCAGCGTCGAGGTGTCTTCGATGAAATCACCCAGATGCGAATCGTCATCGTCACCGATCGGCGTTTCCATCGAGATCGGTTCCTTGGCGATCTTCAGGATCTTGCGGATCTTGTCCTCGGGCATGTCCATCTTCTGCGCCAGGGTCGCGGGATCCGGCTCGGCGCCGGTTTCCTGCAGGATCTGACGGCTGATCCGGTTCATCTTGTTGATCGTTTCGATCATGTGGACCGGGATACGGATGGTGCGTGCCTGGTCGGCGATGGAACGGGTGATTGCCTGGCGGATCCACCACGTTGCATACGTCGAGAACTTGTAGCCACGGCGGTACTCGAACTTGTCCACGGCCTTCATCAGGCCGATGTTGCCTTCCTGGATCAGGTCCAGGAACTGCAGGCCGCGGTTCGTGTACTTCTTGGCGATCGAGATCACCAGACGCAGGTTGGCCTCGGTCATTTCGCGCTTGGCCTTGCGGGCCTTGGCTTCGCCGGTGGCCATGCGCTTGTTGACGTCCTTCAGGTCCTTGAGCGGCAGCACGACGCGCGTTTGCAGGTCGATCAGCTTTTGCTGCAGTTCCTGGACGGCGGGAATCTGGCGCTCGAGCGTTTCGGCGTACGGATGGCCAGCGGCCACTTCGTCCACGACCCACTGCAGATTGGTTTCGTTGCCCGGGAACACCTTGATGAAGTGCGTGCGCGGCATGCCGGCACGGTCCACACACGTGTGCAGGACGGCGCGTTCAAGCTGGCGCACTTCTTCAACCTGGTTGCGCAGCGTGTCGGCCAGCTTTTCCACCATCTTGGCGGTGAAGCGGATGCCCATCAGCTCGTTCTGGATCGATTCCTGGGCGCGCACGTAGACGTCCGACTTGTAGCCGTCCTTTTCGTACGACAGGCGCATCTTGTCGAACTGCTTGCTGACCTCGTCGAACTTGGCCAGCGCCTTCACGCGCAGGTCTTCCAGCTGCTTGCTGGACATGCCGCCGGCGGGGCCGTCGTCGCTTTCGTCTTCGTCGGCAGTGACACCGGCGCCGGCGTATTCTTCGCCGTCTTCCGGATCCACCAGGCCGTCGACCACTTCGTCGATCTGCGCCTGGCCATCACGAACGCGCAGGATGTGCGCCAGGATTTCATTGATGGTGGTCGGGCAGGCCGAGATGGCCATGACCATGTGCTTCAGGCCGTCTTCGATGCGCTTGGCGATTTCGATTTCGCCTTCACGGGTCAGCAGCTCCACCGAACCCATTTCGCGCATGTACATGCGGACGGGGTCCGTGGTGCGGCCGAAATCGGAGTCCACGGTGGTCAGGGCGGCTTCGGCTTCGTCTTCGACGTCATCGTCGTTGGACGCGACCGGCGCGTTTTCGCTCATCAGCAGCGTTTCGGCATCGGGCGCCTGGTCATAGACCGCGATGCCCATGTCGCTGAACGTGCTGATGATGCCGTCGATGGCCTCCGCGTCGACGAGGTCGTCGGGCAGATGGTCGTTGATTTCGCCGTAGGTCAGGTAGCCGCGGTCCTTGCCCAGCTTGATCAGCTGCTTCAGGCGGTTGCGGCGGGCTTCGTATTCTTCGGGCGTGACGGGGCCGCGGGCGATCAGATCCTTGGGATCCGCCTTGCCACGCTTGCCACCGCGCTTGGGCGGCTTCAGGTCGGGCAACACTTCGCCCTCGCCGTCCATCGCGTCATCGAAACCGTCGGAATCGTTGTTCGCGTTCTTGGCGGGGCGGCCCGGGCGGCGGCCGCTCGGCACCGGACGCGCACTGCCCACCAGGTCGGCGAGCTTGTCCTCGGCCTTCTTGGCGCGGGCCTTCGTCACCTTCTCGGGCTTGTCTGCCGCTGCCGTCTTCGTCGCCGCCTTCTTGGCGGCCGTCTTGGCTGCAGGCTTGGCGACCTTCACCGCCGTCTTGGCGGGTGCTTTTTCCGCCGCCATGCTTACGACGCGCTTGGCCGTCGTGGCCTTGGTGTCGGCTGCATCAATTGCAGAGGAGGATTTGCCGGTGGATTTGGTCATAGTCGCTTCCGTGGTCGTCGCAACCCGTGTGGGCATGTTGCACCGTACAACGCCGCCTCCGGGCAAAGGCCCATTGCGGCGTCGATACGGGTAAAACTGGTGAATCGGCTAAGGCCTTGCGGCTGCGTTGTTCGCAGCACCAGCTCTTGCGAGCCCGCTTGGCGCCGTTCCGGTGCAATACCGGCTGGGCGCCTGACGTGCATGGCCTCATCCGGCGGCGGAACCCGGGCGTTGGGGGGGCTGTCTGCCTATAAATAGGCTGTGCTTGCTAACGGGTCATTGCCCTTGGCAGCTAGATAGACACAGCACCCAAACCACAAACGCTACACGGAGATACCCGTCGCCGAACTGCGTAATTCACCGCTCAGCTATAGTAATTAACTATGTAACAAATTTGACGTACACGTCCGCTTTTTTTCGCAGCGGCGCCCTGGGACTTTCCCGATCATCCGGGTCCCTCGCCAATACTGCTGGCGACAGGATGGGCAACACTACTGGCGAATAACTCAGCCGGCCTGCTCGTCAAACTGCATCACTATTAGATTCCAGCGGCGCAAATAGATTCCGTGCGCCACCATTTTCCTGCTCTCGAGTTCTCTCGCCCTCGATTCCTGCTTCCGCAGCTAACCGCAAGTTCAGCCGACACAACAACTTCAGCTGATACAAGTCCAGCCACGACATTCAGCCACCACAAATTCAGCCAATATTCAGCACCGCCAAATTTGCTACCAATGCCTGTTTGCTGCGGAAAACCCTTGATTTTACCGCATTTACCGCACACCGGCACCTTTCAGCACCGCCATGCGACTGGACAGCTCGAGATAGCGCTTGCGCTGCTCATCCGTCGTCAAGCCAGTGGCCGCCAATTTGGCCATTTCGGCCTTGGCCGAATCAAATTCGATCCTGCGCAGGGCGTCGTCCCATTCAGTCTGCGGGTCGGGCAGGTCCTCTTGCGACAGGATGTCGGCACGCAAGCCCTTGAGCACCGTTGCCAGGTCTGAATCGGGATCTGCGGCCTCCAACAAGGCCCCCACATGGCGGGCACCGCTGGATTGCGCCAGCATGATCAAGTCCCTTACCAATCCTAGATGGGGGCCATGGTCGATGACTTCAAGCTGCTGGTCTCCCATGGAGTCCACCAGCTCAGGGTGGGCAAGCAGCAGTCCCAACAGGCGTTTGGCCAGCGACGGCATGGTGCGGCGGCCTTCGAAGCCGCCGACGTCGTCGCGGCGTTTCCAATTGCCTTTGCCACCCTTCCAATCGCCCTTGCCCTTCCAGTCACTCTTGCCTTTCCAGTCCTGCTTGCCACCACCACCCCAGTTGCCGCCGCCGCCGCTCGGCTCACCGCCCGGCGACGCAAACTGGCCGACATCGACATACTCACCGTCGTCGGCGGGAATGTCATGGAAATCGTGGCCGCCAAAATCGTAGCCTGCATCCGGATGGCCGCCCTCGTGCTGCGGCCCGGCCGGATGCGCCTCACCCGCCGCCGCGGGTTTGGCCGGCGCGCCAAAAGGCTTGGCCGGCTGCTGCGCCAACACCTGCGCCATTTCCTCCGGCGTCAACTGCACCAGCTTGGCCATCTCGCGTTCGATCTGGACCCGCAACGCGCACTCGGGAATGGACGCCAGCAAGGGCTTGGCCTCATGCAGGCAACTGGCGCGCCCCTCGGCCTCGTCCATGTTGTGCCGCGAAGCCAATTCGTCCAGCAGGAAGCGCGACAACGCCACCGCCTCGCCCAGGCAGGCACGGAAGGCCTCGGCCCCCAGTTCACGAACATACGAATCGGGGTCGTGCTCCGTCGGCAGGAACAGGAAACGAATGGCGATGTCGTCGCGCAGCACCGGCAGACAGGCCTGCAGCGCACGCCACGCCGCGCGCCGCCCCGCGCCATCCCCGTCAAAACTGAAAATGACCTTGTCGCTTGAACGCAAAAGCTTCTTGACGTGGTCCGGCGTGGTGGCCGTGCCCAACGTGGCCACCGCATTGGCGATGCCCTGTTGCGCCAGGCCCACCACGTCCATGTAGCCTTCGACCACGATGATCTGCCCTTCCTGGCGGATCGCCTGGCGGGCCTCCCACAGGCCGTACAGCTCCTGGCCTTTGGAAAACAGCGGCGTTTCGGGCGAATTCAGGTACTTGGGCTCGCCCTTGCCGATGATGCGACCGCCGAAACCGATCAGGCTGCCGCGCGCGTTGCGAATCGGGAACATGACCCGTTCACGAAAGCGATCGTAGCGGCGCCCGTCTTCGGATTCGATGACGAGGCCAGACTCCACCAGGGTGGGGTCGTCGTAATTGGGAAAAACTTGCGAAAGCCCGTGCCGGTCGGTGCCCGACCAGCCCAAGCCGAAATGCGCGGCAATCTCGCCGGTCAGGCCACGTTGCTTCAGATAGCGGATCGCCGCGGGCGATGCGCGCAACTGCTTCAGATAGTGAGCCTGTGCGGCGTCCAGCACCTGCGTGTGGCGAGATTCCTCGGCCTTGCGGCGCGCGGTTTCCTGCTGTTGGCGGGGACTGCGATTTTCTTCGGGGACCGTCATTCCCGCCGAAGCCGCGAGCGTACGCACGGCTTCGGGGAAACTGGCGCCCGTGTGTTCCATCAGGAAGGTGATGGCACTGCCATGCGCTCCGCAACCGAAGCAGTGATAGAACTGCTTGGTGGGGCTGACAGTGAATGACGGGCTTTTTTCGTTATGAAAGGGGCATAGGCCAAGAAGGTTGGCCCCACCCTTTCGCAACTGCACATACCGCCCGACTATGTCGACAACGTCGACCCGGGCGAGTAGTTCCTGGATGAATGATTCTGGAATCAATAGATTCTGGAATCAAAGATCAATACAGGCGCGGGGGCAGTTGTTGGCTACGGATGCGCTTGTAGTGGCGCTTCACAGCGGCGGCGTGCTTGCGCTTGCGCTCGGCCGTGGGCTTCTCGTAGAACTCGCGCGAACGCAGCTCGGTGAGCAAACCGGTCTTTTCGATGGTGCGCTTGAAGCGGCGCAGAGCGGCTTCAAACGGTTCGTTTTCCTTCAGTCGAACGATAGGCATAAAGTAATTGGCCTGCTTGTAGGGTAACAAAAGTTGATGACAAACCTGGCTTGCTTGCCAGCGGCGCTGCGCGGGTTCTGGCGGGGATTCCGGCAAATCACAAACCCCTGCGCCACAGCACCTTGCAACGCCAACCAAAGCGCCAAGCGCCTTACGGCGTACTACGGCGCCAACACTCGCTGGCCGTTTCCGTTACCCAAAGACTACCCAAAGAGTAACAAGCCAAGTTCGGTTTAGCGATAACCAGCGATTCTAGCATGGTCATGGCCGTTTTGACTACCAGGGGAACGATCTGGTGCCATAGGCCGCCAGCCATTCCGTCCCCCTGAAATACGTCAACCCTTCGACCCTTTGCGGATCCAGGCTTCGAGCTGATGCGGGCGCAGGCTGTCGTAGTCTTCGAACGGCTGGTGGATCCAGGGGTTGGTCGGCAGCTTGTCGACGTAATAGTCGGGCTGCGCCTGGGAATGCCCCTTCCACCACAGGACGGCGCTGCGCAATTCGGTGATGTCGGCGAACTGGCTCTTCAGGTGGTCGTACACCTTCATGAACGTCTTGCCGGTATCGACCATGTCGTCCACCAGCAACACCCGCCCGGACAAGGTGCCGCGCGTGATGGTGATGAACTGCGCGATATCCATGTCGCCCTGCTTGGTGCCCGCCGCTTCGCGGTAGCTGCTGGTCGCCAGAATGCCCAACGGCACATCAAAAATACGGGACATAACGTCGCCGACACGCATACCGCCGCGCGCCAGGCACAGAATCTTGTCGAACTCCCAACCCGATTGATGCACCTGCAAGGCCAGGCGTTCGATCAAACGGTTGTAGTCGTCCCACGTCACCCACAGATGGCTATCGTCATTGGTCGGCGCGCTCATAGGCAAGGATCTCCTGCGTGAAAATACGAAAAGGCCGCCGCCGGTATGAGACCGGCGGCGGCCTTGGGAATAATAACCCGATGTCAGCCCTTCAGGGGATGACGCAGCACGATGGTTTCGTTGCGGTCGGGACCGGTGGACACCAGGTCGATCGGCACGCCGCAGACTTCGGCCACGCGCTCGAGATAACGGCGGGCGGCTTCCGGCAGCTTGTCGTATTCGGTGATGCCGACAGTCGATTCGCTCCAGCCCGGCAGCTCTTCGAGCACCGGCTGCGCCTGCGCCACGGCATGAGCGCCATAAGGCAGCACGTCGCGGAATTCACCATTGACGCGGTAGCCGACGCCCAACTGGATGGTCTCCAGGCCGTCCAGCACGTCCAGCTTGGTGATGCACAGACCGGTGATGCCGTTCAGGCGCACCGAGCGCTTCAGCGCGGCGCCATCGAACCAGCCGCAGCGACGCGGACGGCCGGTGACCGAACCGAATTCCTTGCCGATGGTCGCCAGGCGAGTACCGATTTCGTCGACCAGTTCCGTGGGGAACGGGCCCGAACCGACGCGCGTCGTGTAGGCCTTGGTGATGCCCAGGACATAGTCCAGCGACTGGGGACCGACACCCGCGCCCGCCGAAGCAGCGCCTGCGACGCAATTGCTACTGGTGACGAAGGGGTACGTGCCGTGGTCGACGTCAAGCAAAGCGCCCTGGGCGCCTTCGAACAGCAGGCGCTTGCCTTCCTGTTGCATGGCGAACAACGTGCTGGAAACGTCCGCAACCATCGGGGCGATCGCCGGAGCCAGAGCCATGGCTTGATCGCGCACTTCGTTGGCCGAAACGGCTTCGGCGCCCAGGTACTGGGTCAGCACGAAGTTGTGGTAATCCAGCACTTCGGCGAGCTTTTCGTCGAACAGCGCGGGGTTGAACAGATCCTGCACACGCAGCGCGCGGCGAGCGACCTTGTCTTCATAGGCCGGGCCGATACCGCGACCGGTCGTGCCGATCTTGCCTTCGCCCTTGCGCGCTTCGCGCGCCTTGTCGACGGCCACGTGGTACGGGAGGATCAGCGGGCAGATCTCGGAAATGCGCAGGCGCGAGCGCACGTCCAGGCCGGCGGCCTCGAGCTCTTCGATTTCCTTGAGCAGGGCTTCCGGAGACAGCACGACACCGTTGCCGATGAAGCACGTGACGCCAGGATGCATGATGCCGGACGGAATCAGGCGAAGAATCGTCTTCTTGCCATTGATCCACAGCGTATGGCCAGCATTGTGGCCACCCTGGAAGCGGACCACGCCCTGGACGGATTCCGCCAGCCAGTCAACGATCTTGCCCTTGCCCTCGTCACCCCACTGAGTGCCGATTACGACTACGTTCTTGCTCATGTTACGAATCAATATCGAGTTTCTCGGGAAATCCGGAAATCTCCCCGCGGCCCTCTCGTTGCCGAGAGGGAGTTAGTCACAGCGTTCTGACCGTCCAGGCGCCGTCTTGCAGCGCCAGCTCGCGATCGCAAACGAATTCGTCCTGATCCTGCTCGTGACCGGGCAATACCTGAACGACAATCTCACCCGACCGGCGCAGACGGCGGACCGCCTCGGTCAGGGCGGGGGCTTGCCCCCAGGGCGCGCGAACCGCACGCGCCCGTTCCGCCGGCGGCAAACCCGCCGCCAGTTTGCGTAAATCAAGACTGAAGCCGGTGGCCGGACGCGCACGCCCGAACGCCCGACTGACATCGTCGTAACGGCCGCCAGACACCAGCGCATCGCGCCAGCCTTCGGCGTACAGCGCGAACTTCACGCCCGAGTGGTAACCGTAGCCATTGACATCGGCCAGGTCGATGCCGAACGCCACGTTGGGCATGGCATCCACCAGGACCTGCAGCGCATCCAGCGCGGCGGCCACGTCCGGCAACAGGGGCAGATCGTGGCGCGCCTGCTTGAGCACTTCGGGCCCGCCGTACAGCTTGGGCAGCAACTGCAGCGCCTTGAGCGTTTCGGCGCGCATGCCGGGCTTGCGTTCGGCCAGCTCAACCAGGCCCGGTACGTCTTTTTCGCGCATCAGGCGGATGATGTCCTGGGACACCGCCGCAGCAACGGGATCTGCCTCGACGATGCCGCGCAGCACGCCCGGATGGCACAGGTCCAGCCGGGGGTTGCGCACACCGGCGATGGCCACCGTTTCCAGCACCAGCTGGATGATTTCCAGGTCGGCTTCAAAGCCGGCATGGCCGTAGATTTCGGCGCCGATCTGCAGCAGCTCGCGGCTGGACAGGAGATCCGCCGGGCGGGCATGCAGCACGTTGCCGCAATAGCACAGGCGGGTAACGCCGGCGCGGTTCAACAAGTGCGCGTCGATGCGCGTGACCTGGGGAGTCATGTCGGCGCGTACGCCCAACGTGCGGCCCGACAGCTGGTCAACCAGCTTGCAGGTACGCAGATCCAGATCGCTGCCCGTGCCGGACAGCAATGAATCGATGTACTCGACCAGGGGCGGCGCGACCAGCTCGAAGCCGTAAGTACGGTACAGATCGAGAAGTTCGCGGCGCAATTCCTCGATGCGCCGGGCCTCTGCCGGAAGTACGTCGGCAAGGCTCTCGGGCAGCAACCAGTTACCCATGAATGTTTACCTGAATAACGCCTAGAGATGCGTGGGCGTCGCCCAAACGAAAAAGCGGCTGAGGGGGCGTAAGCCCGCTCAGCCGCTGCGGAATGTTTTCTAGCTTACGCGGTATTGTACATGGTTCAGCAGCCAGCGCCAGCCGGGCTACCCAGGGCCTAAAGCCGTCCCCTATTGCACAATCCGCCAGAAAAAAGCCCCTTGGCTGACCAAGGGGCTTTTGCGTTGCCGCGGGCGGTAAAGCCTTACTTCGCGGCAGGCACGGTGACCGGCGCCAGGGCCTGGCCCGCCGGGTCCTTCATGAACTGGAAGAAGCTGGAGCTGGGGTCGACCACCAGCACGTCGCCCGGCTTGGAGAACGAAGCGCGGTAGGCTTCCAGGCTCTTGTAGTACGTGTAGAACTGCGGGTTCTTGCCGTAGGCCTGCGCGTAGATCGCGGCGGCGGCGGCATCGCCCTCGCCCATGATGCCCTGGGCCTTGGCATAGGCCTGGGCCACGATCACTTCACGCTGCCGATCGGCTTCGGCGCGGATCTTCTCGCCCTCGGCGGCGCCGATGGAACGCAGCTCGTTGGCGACGCGGGTACGCTCCGCTTCCATGCGGCGGTACACCGATTCCGAGATCTCGGGCGCGAACTCGATGCGACGCAGACGCACGTCGACGATCTGCACGCCCAGGGGCTCGGCGCGCTTGGCGACGTTGGTCAGGATTTCGGCCATGATCTTGTCGCGTTCGGTCGAGACCACGTCGCGCACGGTGCGCACGTTGACCGAGGCGTTGAGCGCATCGCGGATCTGGGCTTGCAGGCGCTCTTGCGCCGCACGCTCGTTGCCGCCGAAGGTCACGTAGTACAGGCGGGGATCCGCGATGCGCCACTTGACGTACGAGTCGATCAGCAGGTTCTTCTTTTCGGAAGTCTGGATACGCTCGGCTTCGTTGGTTTCGATGGTGAGGATGCGCTTGTCCAGCGTCACCACGTTCTGGAACGGCGGCGGCGCCTTGAAGTACAGGCCGGGTTCGCTGATGACCTTGCGCACTTCACCCAGCGAGAACACCAGGGCGTAGTCGCGCTCGCGCACCACGAACACGCAGGAAGAAAGGGCGGCCAGCACGATGAGCAGGCCGACCAGGATAGGCATAAGACGTTGCATGATCAGGACTCCTCCGGGTTAGCGCGACGTACGGTCGCGGGGCAGCGCGTTGCTATTGCTGCTGCCGGAAGGCTGGGGGGCCGGCACCGCATTGCCACGCAGAGGCGGCTGGACGGGCGGGCTGATCAGTGCAGGCGAACCGGGGTTGCCTACCGCGGACTTGCTGGCGTCTTGAGCCGCCAGATGCATGATCTTGTCCAAGGGCAGATACAGCATGTTGTTGTTGCTCTTGGTGTCGACCATGACCTTGCTGGCGCGCGTGAAGATGTCCTGCATGCTCTCCAGGTACATGCGCTGGCGCATGACGACGGGCGACTTCTCGTATTCGCCCAGGATGCTGGTGAAGCGCGCGGTATTACCTTGAGCGTCGCCGACGACCTTGGCCTTGTAGCCTTCGGCCTGCTCGGTCATGCGCGAGGCCTGGCCACTGGCCAGCGGCACGACCTGGTTGGCGTAGGCCTGGCCTTCGTTGATCTGGCGCTCGCGGTCTTGGCCGGCCTTGACGGCGTCGTCGAACGCGGCCTGCACCTGTTCGGGCGGCTGCACGTTCTGGATGGCGACCGTGCTGACCTGCACACCAGTCTGGTAGCGGTCGAGGATCTGCTGCATCAGTGCCTGGACCTGCGAGGCCACGGTGGTACGGCCTTCGTACAGGACAAAGTCCATGGACTGCTTGCCGACCACTTCGCGCATGGCGGTTTCAGACGCCTGGCGCACGGAGTCGTCCGGGTCGCGGGTCATGAAGAGGTAATCAGGTGCGCCATCCGCACGCAGGCGATACTGCACGACGAACTGCATGTCGACGATGTTCTCGTCCGTCGTGAGCATCAGCGCTTCGGGCAGGACCTTGTTGCGCGAACCGCCACGGAAACCGACTTCGAACGTACGCAGTTGCGAGACGTTGACGATTTCGTGGCTTTGAATGGGGTACGGCAGGCGCCATTGGAAACCGGCCTGCGACGTGCTCTTGTATTTGCCGAACTGGGTGACGACGGCAACCTGGCCTTCCTGGACGATATAGAAGCCGCTGGCTGCCCAGATGCCGACCGCGACCAGGGCGATCACTCCCAGTCCGATGCGTGCACCGCGCGGCGACGGCGGCGTCATGCCGCCCCGATTGCCGCCCGGGCGATTATTGCCGCCCCCGCCTTTGCGGCCGAATAACGATCCGATGCGATTATTGAAATCGCGCCAGACCTCGTCGAGGTCTGGAGGACCGTCTCCGTTGCCTTGAGGCCGCTTGGGCGGCGGCTCGGAGCCATTGTTGTTTCCACGACCCCAACCGGGGTCATTCAGATTGAAGAGTTTGATAATTCGAGGCATTGTTTCCCACAATCTGTCCGGTCTCCGCCATTGCCCCGCGCAACGCGTCCAGACCGGCGCGCTCGGTGGCGCTTACAAATACTCGCGCAATCGTACCATGGGCGTCGCGCTCCACCCGGGGTTCCAAACCGGCCCGGTCTATCTTGTTGTATACCAGAATGGTCGGGACGTTGGCAGCGCCGATTTCAGCCAGGACTTTGTTGACCTCGAAGATCTGTTCGTCGCGCTGCGGGCTGGCCGCATCGACCACGTGCAGCAGCAGGTCGGCGTGCACGGTTTCTTCCAGGGTGGCGCGGAAGGCGGCGATCAGGTCGTGAGGCAGGTCGCGGATGAAACCCACGGTATCCGACACGACGACGTTGCCCGCCCCTTCGATCCAGATGCGGCGCGTGGTGGTGTCCAGCGTGGCGAAAAGCTGGTCCGCCGCGTAGGTGTCGGCTCGGGTCAAGGCATTGAACAGGGTCGACTTGCCCGCGTTGGTATAGCCCACCAGCGACACCGACAAGGCGCCTCCGCGCGCACGGGCACGCCGTTGCGTGACCCGCTGGCGCTCAACCCGGTCGAGACGCTCGCGCAGCGTCTTGACCTTGGCGCCGATCATGCGGCGGTCCATTTCGAGCTGGGATTCGCCAGGGCCGCGCATGCCGATACCGCCGCGCTGACGTTCCAGGTGGCTCCACATGCGCGTCAGGCGGGTCGACAAGTGCTGCAATTGCGCCAGCTCGACTTGCAGCTTGCCTTCATGGCTCTTGGCGCGCAGGGCAAAAATATCGAGGATCAGCGCAACCCGATCCACCACGCGCAGGTTGAACAGGCGTTCCAGGTTGCGCTGCTGGGCAGGCGACAAGGGCTGATCGAACAGCACGATATCGGCGAGCAGCGCCTGGGCCATGCCCACGCCTTCGTCGGCCTTGCCGGAACCGATGAAGAACTTGGCGTCGGGACGATCGCGGCGGGCGGTCAGGGTGCCGACGATTTCGGCGCCCGCCCCCTTGGCCAGCATGGCGAATTCTTCCGCGTGGGCCGTGAAGTCGGGATCACCGAGATCCACGCTGATAATCAGTGCGCGCATACATGCACCATTTTGGAGCCAAAGCGAAAATGCCCGCCGACGTCGACCGTCCGGCGGGCAATAAAAGGTACTGCAGGAGCGAGATTACTCAGCAGGGACTTCCACCTGGAAATTCACGGCGCGGGCGGGAACAACGGTGGAAATGGCGTGCTTGTAGACCATTTGCGTGACCGTGTTACGCAGCAGCACCACGTACTGGTCGAAAGATTCGATTTGCCCTTGAAGCTTGATACCGTTCACCAGGTAAATGGACACCGGCACGTGATCTTTGCGCAGGGTGTTCAGGAACGGATCTTGCAGAGTTTGCCCTTTATTGCTCATTGGCCAGGCTCCATTTGTTTGTTATTGAGTGGTGGCGCGCCGTGTACTGGTGGAGCACGCCGAAACATGTACTCTACAGGGTTTTCCCGGCCCGTGCCACTTGTGTCGGAAGTGAAGATGACACCAGAGTTTTCCGCCGCAAAAGCCCCGCCGGCCGTGGTTCAGACGACCTCGGCGAGCGCCTTCAGAAGCAGTTCGCACTGCTCATCGGTGCCCACTGTAATACGTAGAAACTGGTCTATGCGCGGCTGCCGGAAATGGCGCACGATGATGCTGCGTGCGCGCAGCCCGGCGGCCAGTTCCGCAGCGTCCCGGGATGCATGCCGCGCGAACACGAAGTTCGCGCTGGATGGCAACACCTCGAAGCCCAGCGACACCAGACCCGCCGCCATCCGTGCGCGAGTCTGGATCACGGCTTGGCGGGTCTGCTCAAAATACTCCGTATCCTCAAGCGCCGCCACCGCCCCGGCCGACGCCAGGCGATCCACGGGGTAGGAATTGAAGCTGTTCTTGACCCGCTCCAGCCCGTCGATGAGTTCGGGGCTGCCTACGGCGAAGCCGACCCGCAGGCCGGCCAGCGAGCGCGACTTGGACAGCGTCTGGACCACCAGCAGGTTGTCGTAGCGCGCGGTCAGGGGAATGACGGATTCAGCGCCGAAGTCGACATACGCTTCGTCCACCACCACCACGGCATCCGGATTGCCGGCCACGATGCGTTCGATTTCCGCGACCGTCAGCGCCCGCCCGGTGGGGGCATTGGGGTTCGGGAAAATGATGGCGCCGGCCTGACCATGCCGCGCGGGCAGGTAGTCGTCGACATCGATGCGGAAATCGTCGGTCAACGGCAGCGTCTCATAGGCAATGCCGTACAGGCCGCAATAGACGGGATAGAAGCTGTAGCTGATATCGGGAAAACGCAGCGGACGCTCGTGCTTGAGGAGCGCCAGGAAGGCATGGGCCAGCACTTCGTCCGAACCGTTGCCCACGAACACGCGCGACGGTTCCACGCCGACCGTGGTCGCGATCGCCTGGCGCAGGCGGTCGGAGGACGGGTCCGGATACAGCTTGAGGGTGTCGTCGCTCGCCGCGCGGATCGCCTCGAGCACCTTGGGCGACGGCCCGTAAGGGTGCTCGTTGGTGTTCAGCTTGACCAGGTTCTGAAGCTTGGGCTGCTCGCCCGGGACATACGGACTGAGCGTCCCGACCACGGGACTCCAGAAACGGCTCATGGGTCAGTCTTCCTGCGCGTAGGGGTTGTGCGAGGATTTGAATTCGATGCGCAGCGGGGTGCCGGCCAGGTCGAACGCATTGCGGAAACGGGTTTCCAGGTAGCGGCGATAGGAATCCGGAATGGCGTCCAGCGCGTTGCCATGGATGACGACCAGCGGCGGGTTCTGCCCGCCCTGGTGCGCATAGCGCATCTTGGGACGGAAGATGCCCTTGCGGGGCGGCTGCTGTTGCTCGATGGCGGCCTGCAGCTCGCGCGTGAGCTTGGGGGTGGAAAGCTTGGCAAACGCGGCCGCATGGGCCGAATTGATGGACTTCAAGAGCGGCTTGATGCCCTGCCCCCGCAGCGCCGAAATGGTGTGCACGCGCGCAAACGACAGGAAGCGCAGCTTGCGCTGGAATTCGCGTTCGATGCGTTCTTTTTCTTCACCATCCAGGCCGTCCCATTTGTTGACGGCGACGACCACCGCGCGGCCGGTTTCCAGCACGAAGCCCGCGATGTGGGCGTCTTGCTCGGAAATCTCGGTTTGCGCGTCCAGCATCAGCAGCACGACGTTGCTGGCCTCGATGGCCTGCAGCGTCTTGATGACGGAAAACTTCTCGACGGCCTCGAACACCTTGCCGCGCTTGCGCAGGCCGGCGGTGTCGATCAGCGTGTAACGGCGGCCATCGCGGTCGAAATCGATTTCGATGGCATCGCGGGTCGTGCCGGGCATGTCGAAGGCGATGACGCGTTCTTCGCCCATCAGGGTGTTGATCAGCGTGGACTTGCCGACGTTGGGACGGCCCACGATGGCCAGTTTGATGCGGTGGTCGTGCTCGCCCTCTTCGACGACGTCTTCTTCGGCGGGCGGCTCGGCCAGGTCCTTGAGCGCGAGCTCGATCAGGTCGACGATGCCGTCGCCGTGCGCGGCCGAGATGGGATAGGGCTGCCCCAGGCCCAGCTCGTGGAATTCAGCGATGGCAGGGCCCAGGCCCATGCCTTCAGCCTTGTTCACCGCCAGCAGCACGCGTTGCTGGCCGGATTTGCGCAGCAAGGTGGCGATTTCGTGATCGTGGGCGTTCAGGCCCGCGCGGGCGTCCACCAGGAACACCACCACGTCCGCCTCGGCGATGGCCTGCCGGGTCTGGCGAGCCATCTCCAGCAGGATGCCGTCCTTGGCGACGGGCTCGAAACCGCCCGTGTCGATGGCGATGAAGGGGATATCGCCCACCCTGCCCTCGCCATAGTGGCGATCGCGGGTCAGGCCGGAAAAATCGGCCACCAGCGCGGCGCGCGATCGCGTCAGGCGGTTGAAAAGGGTCGATTTACCCACATTGGGGCGACCGACCAGGGCAACGACAGGCTTGAAGGACACGGTGTAAGGCTTTGTTCTTAAGGGTTTAATTGGTACCGATCAGGACGAGATTGCCATTGCCCGTCTGGACCAGCACACCTTGGGGAGTCGTCTGGGGCGGCGATACGACGGCGCCGCCGCCGACCGACAGGCGCGCCATCAGGCTGCCGTCGCTGCGCGACAGGAAATGCACGTAACCGTCCAGGTCGCCGACTGCCAGCGCCCCGCCCAGCGTGGCCGGAGCCGTCAACTGGCGGTTTTTCAGTGCAGCCTGCTTCCAGATATTGCCGCCGTTATCCAACGCGAAGGCGTTGACCACGCTGTTCTGGTCGGCCGAGTAGGCAAAGCGCTCGTCCAGGGTCATGCCGGTAACGCTGGAGAAGTCCTTGGCCCAGATCGGGCGGCCGCCGGCCGTCACATCAAAGCACACGATACGCCCTTGATAGGCCACGGCGCAAAGCAGGTTGCCGGCAATGCGGGGGGCGCCGACCACATCGGTCAGGCGTTCGAGGTCGCTGGCGCCGCGCGGCGTAGCCACGGTGCCTTCCCATTGCACGTTACCACTATCCGAGGCGATGGCCAGCAGCTTGCCGCCCGGCAGCCCGCTGATGACCAGGCCTTCGGCCAGGACCATCTGGGCCACGCTGCGCAGGGCCAGGGCGGGACCCGGGCGCTGGACGCTCCAGAGGCGCTCGCCGTTGTTCGCATCGAAGGCCTGGATACGGTAGTCGCCGCTGCGGACAACGACGATGCCATAGCCCACCACAGGCGAGATATTGACGTCGCTGGTGGCGCGGACCTTCCACTTGACCTTGCCATTGTCGTCGAACGCGACCACGTCGCCATCCGGCGAGGCCACGGCGGTGGTGGTGCCGTCACTGCCGGCACCGGCGGTCAGCTTGACGCCTGCCTGGGCTTTCCAGATGGGGCGGCCACTTTGCAGATCGAACTTGCCGACGGAGCCGTCGGGCGTCGCGGCATAGATGGAGCTGCCCAGCACGGTGGGCGCGAAGCCCAGGCCGGAACCGCTGCCGATGGACGTGGACCAGATCTGGCGCACGGACATGCCGGCCTTGTATTCGGTCAGGGGGGCGGGGTCGTAACGGCCGTCATCATGGGAAAACAGGCCGCAGCCACCCAGGGCCAGCAAGCCCGTCAGGCAAACCGCGCCACGCCACGTACGGCCAAAGGCAAATTTACGCATTACAGTCACGCTCCGCTCAGGGCATCCAGTTTCAGTTGCACAACCTGGGTCAGCGGATTTGCCGTACCCAGGCCATCAATGGCGCTTTGCCATGCGGCACGCGCTTCATCGCGCTTGCCTTGGGCAGCGAGAATATCGCCGCGGCGGTCGGCAAACAAGGCCGCGAAGGCCGCCGGCGCGTTGTTCAACTGCGCCAGGGCGCCATCGTATTGCTTCTGGTCGAGCAGCAGGCCGGCCAGGCGCAGGCGCGCCACGGCCTGCATGGACGGGTTCTTGGACTGCCCTGCCAGCCATTCGAGCTGCTGGCGCGCGCCGTCGATGTCTTTCTGGGCTTGCAACGCCTGGGCCGCCACCAGGGCGCCACGGGCGGCGTAACCGGTGGAGCCGTATTGGTCGCGCAAGGTGGCCGCGGCCGCCTTGATGCGCACGGAGGAGTCGGCACCGCCCAGGCGGGCCGCGTCTTCCAGGGCCTCGAAGTAGCCCATGGCCTGGTTGGCACGGTGCGATTGATAGGCCTTCCAGCCCCACCAGCCGCCCCATGCCACGACCACGGCCGTCAGCAGCGACACCATCAGCGTGCCGTAGCGGGCCCACCACGCCTTGATGGCGTCGAGTTTTTCCTGTTCTTCGAGATCGTATGCCATGCCTAACCCTTGTGATTCAATACTTCGGCCAAGGCCGCCAACGGGACTTGCTGCTGCGCGGCGTCGCCCTGGGCGTCGGCGCGCAGGAATTTGACGCTGGCGGTCTGCGAGGCCACTTCATCGGCGCCAAGGATAACCGCAACCCGGGCGCCACTGGCGTCCGCGCGCTTGAATTGGGACTTGAAGCTGGCCGAGCCAGCGTGCACGACCACCGACAGGCCGGCATCGCGCAGGTCTTCACCGACCCGGGCGGCCAGGCGCTGGGCGTCTTCACCCTGGTGCACCACATAGACGTCGCATTCGGCCGGGGCATCGACCTGCACGCTCTGCTCCCAGAGATCGAGCAGGCGCTCCATGCCGATGGCGAAACCGACGGCGGGCGCGGCCTTGCCGCCCAGCAGTTCGATCAGGCCGTCGTAGCGGCCGCCACCGCAGACCGTGCCCTGGGAACCCAGGCGGTCGGTGACCCATTCGAAGACGGTCAGGTTGTAGTAGTCGAGCCCGCGCACCAGGCGCGGGTTCAGGCGGTATTCGATGCCGGCATCGGTCAGGCGCTGGCAGACGCCGTCGAAGTGCGCGCGGGATTCCTCGCCCAGGAAGTCGAACAGGCGCGGGGCGCTGTCAGCCATTTCCTGCATGGCGGGGTTTTTCGTGTCCAGCACGCGCAGCGGATTGGTGTACAGGCGGCGCTTGCCGTCTTCGTCGAGGATGTCGGCGTGCTTTTCCAGGTGGGCGATCAAGGCGGCGCGGTGCGCGGCGCGCTCAGCCGGCTGGCCCAGCGAATTGAGCTCGAGGCGTACGTCGGTCAGGCCCAGCAGCTTCCACAGGCGAGCCAACATGACGATGAGTTCGGCGTCGACATCGGGGCCGGCGAAACCCAGGGCTTCGACGTCGATCTGGTGGAACTGGCGGTAGCGGCCGCGCTGCGGGCGCTCGTGGCGGAACACGGGGCCGATGGAGTAGACGCGCTGCGGGCGGTCGTACAGCAGGTTGTGCTCGATCGAGGCGCGCACGATGCCGGCCGTCATTTCGGGCCGCATGGTGAGCGATTCGCCATTGAGCGCATCGGTGAAGGTGTACATCTCTTTTTCGACGATGTCCGTCACTTCGCCGATGCCGCGCGTGAACAGGCGCGTATGCTCAAGCACGGGCGTACGCACATTGCGATAGCCGTAGCCGCGCAGCCAGCCGCGCACGATTTCCTCGAATTGCTCCCAGCGGGCGCTGGGCCCTGGCAGCAGGTCATTCATGCCGCGGATGGCGGCGACTTTCTGGAAAGCTTGAGTCATCTTGATCATGCCGCATCACGCGCTGGCAAGCGCGCTGGCGGCGACACCCTTTCTTTAATGAGAGGCGAGCGCGCCGTAGCGACGCGCGACGTAGTCTTCAACGATGGCCTGGAATTCTTCGGCGATATGGTCGCCCTTCAGGGTGACCGTGCGCTCGCCGTCGACGAATACCGGCGCGGCCGGCACCTCGCCGGTGCCCGGCAGGCTGATGCCGATGTCCGCGTGGCGGCTTTCGCCAGGCCCGTTGACCACACAGCCCATGACCGCGACGTTCATGCTTTCGACGCCGGGGTATTGCGTCCGCCAGACCGGCATCTGCCGGCGCAGGTAGGACTGGATGCTGTCGGCCAGTTCCTGGAAGAACGTGCTGCTGGTGCGGCCGCAACCGGGGCAGGCCACCACCATGGGCGTGAACGCCCGCAGACCCATGGTCTGCAGGATTTCCTGGGCCACCACGGCCTCGCGGCTGCGGTCGCCGCCGGGTTCGGGCGTGAGCGAGATGCGGATGGTGTCGCCGATGCCCTGCTGCAGCAGCACGGCCAGCGCGGCGGTGGACGCCACGATGCCCTTGCTGCCCATGCCGGCTTCGGTCAGGCCCAGGTGCAGCGGGTAGTCGCAGCGCGCCGACAGGTCGCGGTAGACCGCGATCAGGTCCTGCACATGGCTGACCTTGCACGACAGGATGATGGCATCGCGACGCAGGCCGAGTTCTTCGGCGCGCCGGGCATTGCTGATGGCGGACACGACCAGGGCGTCGCGCATGACGGCCTGCGCTTCCCAGGGCTGGGCGCGCCGGCTGTTCTCGTCCATCTTGCGGGCCATCAGTTCATGATCGAGGCTGCCCCAATTGACGCCGATGCGCACTGGCTTGTCGTAGCGGCAGGCCACTTCGATCATCTGGGCGAAATTGTCGTCGCGACGCTTGCCCCCGCCCATGTTGCCCGGGTTGATGCGGTACTTGGACAGCGCCTGCGCGCATTCCGGAAACTGCGTCAGGAGCTTATGGCCGTTGTAGTGGAAATCGCCGACCAGGGGAACATTGACACCCATGCGGTCGAGCTGTTCGCGGATGGCCACGACTTCCTTGGCCGCCTCGGGGGTATTGACCGTGATGCGCACCAGCTCGGAGCCGGCGAGCGCCAGTTCCTTGACCTGGATCGCCGTGGCGATCGCGTCGGCGGTGTCGGTGTTGGTCATGGACTGGACCACGACGGGCGCGTCGCCGCCCACCATGACCGTGCGGTCGCCCCACTTGACCGCCACCGCACGTGTGTGACGGCGGGTAGCCGCGCCCACCGCGGGCGGCGGCGCATCCTGGCAAGGCAGAGAGGAATCTTGCATCGGCGGAACCGGTAATTACTTGGACAGCTTGGGAAGCCAGTCGAACGCGAGCCAGTGCTGCGGCAGCCAGCCCTGCCAGAAGGCATAGGCGACGCCGGCGGCAAGCACCAGCACGATGGCGATCAGCCAGCCCCAGGAGGTCGACGACGAGCGATCGTCGTCGGCGCTGGATTGGGGAATGGAATGCGCGGAATGCAGCGCACCCGGGCTGAGCTTGACGGGGCCGGTGGCGCGGGCCTTGGGGTCCAGCGAGTCCACGATGGCCTGGGAATCGGCGCCCAACAGGCGGGCGTAGTTGCGGATCAGGCCGCGCAGCGAAACGCCGGTGGGCAGATCGGCCCACTGCTCGTTTTCAAGGGCTTCGATCTGCTTGGGGGAAAACTTGATGCGGCTGGACACTTCATCGAGCGACCAACCCTTGGACTGGCGCAGCGTGCGCAGCGCCGAACCCACATTGCCCGAGCCGCTTGCGGCGCCCGTGGACGTCTCTGAAACTGCAGAAGCGAAATCCTGCGTCATGCATGCACCTGTTTAATTGGTATGGTCTGGCGCTGCGCGGCGTTCCGTTCGGTGATCCGGGTACGGTCGCGCACTTCTCCCGCCAGTTGACCACAAGCGGCATCGATATCGTCACCCCGGGTCTTGCGTACGGTCGTGATGATGCCGGCGTCCATCAGGCGCTGGGCAAACACTTTGACACGCGCCGAAGACGAGCGCTTCAGGCCGGACGCGGGGAAGGGATTGAACGGGATCAGATTGAGCTTGCAGCGAATCTGGCGTGCAATGTGTATCAGTTCTTTGGCGTGCTGGTCGGTATCGTTGATGCCGTCCAGCATGCAGTATTCGAAAGTGATGAAGTCGCGCGGCGCGTACGCCAGATAGCGTTCGCACGCGGCCAGCAGCTCCTTCAGGGGGTACTTCTTGTTCAGCGGCACGAGCTCGTCGCGCAGCGCGTCGTTGGGCGCGTGCAGCGATACGGCCAATGCCACCGGACAGTCTTGCGAGAGGCGGTCCATCATGGGGACCACGCCCGAGGTGGACACCGTGACGCGGCGGCGCGACAGGCCGTAGGCGTTGTCGTCGAGCATCAGGCGCAAGGCGGGCAGGACCTGGTCGTAGTTGAGCAGGGGTTCGCCCATGCCCATCATGACCACGTTGCTGATGACGCGGGTGTCTTCGGTGGCGCGGGCGCCTTCGAGGCGTGCCGTGCCGATGTCGGCTTCAAGCACGCGCTTGGCCCACCACAGCTGGCCGATGATTTCGCTGGTCTTCAGGTTGCGGTTGAAGCCCTGGTGCCCGGTCGAGCAGAAGCGGCAATTGACCACGCAGCCGGCCTGGCTGGAAATGCACAGGGTGCCGCGATCATCTTCGGGAATGAAGACGGTTTCGATGGCGTTGCCCTGCCCCACGTCGAACAGCCACTTGCGGGTGCCGTCGGTCGAGCGCTGCTCGATGTTGACGGGCAAGGCCTCGATGCGGCAATTCGATGCGAGCTGGCCGCGGAAATCGCGGGCCAGATCGGTCATGGCGTCGAACGAATCGGCGCCGCGCTGGTGCATCCAGCGCTGCAGCTGACGGGCGCGAAACGGCTTGCCGCCCCACTGCCCGACGAGTTCGGACAGGGCGGAGCCGTCCAGCCCCAGCAGATTGATTCGTTCGACGGATTCCATGACCTGGGTAAAGCTGAATATCTAAAACGATTTCCGGGAAATCAATGGCTGTGGATGTTGATTTCGGGGAAGAAGAAAGCCACTTCGACGGCGGCCGTTTCCGGGGCGTCGGAGCCGTGCACGGCGTTGGCGTCGATGCTGTCGGCGAAGTCGGCGCGGATGGTGCCCGGGGCGGCCTTCTTGGGGTCCGTGGCGCCCATCAGGTCGCGGTTCTTCTGGATGGCGTCTTCGCCTTCCAGCACTTGCACGAACACGGGACCGGAGATCATGAAGTCAACCAGGTCCTTGAAGAAGGGGCGCTCTTTGTGCACGGCGTAGAAACGCTCGGCGTCGGCGCGCGACAGCTGGGCCAGGCGGGCGGCGATGACCTTCAGGCCGGCTTGTTCGAAGCGGCCGACGATCTGGCCGATGACGTTCTTGGCGACGGCGTCGGGCTTGATGATCGAGAGGGTGCGTTGGATGGACATGAGAACTCCGAAAACTGATTGCTGACTGGTTTCTATAATTGCCTGGCGCGGCCTGCGCTTGTCGGTGTCACCCTTCAAGCCACATCGCGCTGTGGGCGCGAGAAGCGGTTCGGAACGATTGCGTGCCCCGGACCGGCCCGGCCGCCTGTGACCCAGGCGGGGATTCGACACTGCCTACCCTTTAGCCCCCAACTAACTTCAAGCCCCCAAAATTTTGGCGAAACTTCAATGAATTCAGGGACTTCTAAAAGGTTTACAGTAACCCGGTATTCTAACACGCCGATACGACCGCATTACATCTTAAAATGAGCGGTTTGCTTGCCCGTATCCATCGACCGGGCGCCCTGTCTGCCGGAACCCTGCAATGACCCAAGCTGCTCCCCCGAACGCCGCGAATCCCGCGAACGACTCCCAGGAACTCTCCAAGAGCTTTGAACCCGCCGAACTCGAATCCCGCTGGTATGCCGAGTGGGACAAGCGCGGGTATTTCGCCGCCGGATCGCACGTAAAAACAGGGACGGAATCAAAGCCCTACGTCATCCAGTTCCCGCCGCCCAACGTGACGGGCACGCTGCACATGGGGCATGCATTCAACCAGACCATCATGGACGGCCTGGTGCGCTACCACCGCATGCTGGGTGACGACACCGTATTCATTCCGGGGACGGACCACGCCGGCATCGCCACGCAGATCGTGGTTGAAAGACAGCTGGACGCCCAGAAGGTTTCGCGGCACGACCTGGGCCGCGAAAAATTCGTGGAAAAAGTCTGGGAATGGAAGGAAAAGTCGGGCAACGCCATCACCGGCCAGGTGCGCCGCCTGGGCGCCTCGGCAGACTGGCCGCGCGAATATTTCACCATGGACGACCGCATGTCGCGCGGCGTGGTGGAAACCTTCGTGCGCCTGCATAAACAGGGCCTGATCTACCGCGGCAAGCGCCTGGTCAACTGGGACCCCAAGCTGCTGACCGCCGTGTCCGACCTGGAAGTGCAGTCTGAGGAAACCGACGGCCACATGTGGCACATCCTCTACCCCTTCGTCGATGGCCCGCAGACCATCGTCGACAAGGACGGCCAGACGGTGACGCTGCGCGGCATGACCATCGCCACCACCCGCCCCGAGACCATGCTGGCCGACGGCGCGCTGTGCGTGCACCCCGAAGACCCGCGCTACAAGCACCTGGTCGGCAAGCAAGTCGAACTGCCGCTGTGCGACCGCAACATCCCCATCATCGCGGATGACTTCGTCGACCCCGAATTCGGCACGGGCTGCGTGAAGATCACCGGTGCGCACGACTTCAACGACTACGCCTGCGCGATGCGCCACGATCTGCCGCTGATCGTCATCTTCACGCTGGATGCGCATATCAACGAGAACGGCCCCAAGCAGTTCCAGGGCATGGAACGCTACGAGGCCCGCAAGGCCGTCGTGGCCCAGCTGGAAGCCGACGGCTACCTGGTCAAGGTCGAGCCGCACAAGATGATGCAGCCCAAGGGCGACCGCACCGGCGTCGTGCTCGAACCCATGCTGACCGACCAGTGGTTCGTGGCCATGAGCAAGCCGGCCCCCGAAGGCACGCTGAACCCGGGCAAGAGCATCACCGAAGTGGCGCTGGAAGTCGTGGCCGATGGCCGCATCCAGTTCTACCCGGACAACTGGACCACCATCTACAACCAGTGGCTGAACAACATCCAGGACTGGTGCATTTCGCGCCAGTTGTGGTGGGGCCACCAGATCCCCGCCTGGTACTCGGAAGACGGCCAGGTGTTCGTGGCACACGACCAGGCCGAAGCCGAAGCGCAGGCGCGCGCCGCCGGCGTGACGGGCGCGCTCACGCGTGACCCGGACGTGCTGGACACCTGGTTCTCGTCGGGCCTGGTGCCCTTCACCACCCTGGGCTGGCCCGACAAGACGGCCGACCTGGAACGCTACCTGCCGTCCAGCGTGCTGGTCACGGGCTTTGACATCATCTTCTTCTGGGTCGCCCGCATGGTCATGCTGACCACGCACCTGACCGGCCAGATCCCGTTCAAGCACGTCTACGTGCATGGCCTGATTCGCGACGCGGACGGCCAGAAGATGAGCAAGTCCAAGGGCAACACGCTCGACCCGGTCGACCTCATCGACGGCATCGACCTGGACGGCCTGGTGGCCAAACGCACGTATGGCCTGATGAACCCCAAGCAGGCCGGCAGCATCGAAAAGGCCACGCGCCGCCAATACCCGGACGGCATCCCGGCCTTTGGCACCGACGCGCTGCGCTTCACCATGGCCGCCTACGCCACGCTGGGCCGCAACATCAACTTCGACCTGAAGCGCTGCGAAGGCTACCGGAACTTCTGCAACAAGCTCTGGAACGCCACCCGCTTCGTGCTGATGAACACCGAAGGCCATGACCTCACCGGCACGGAAACCGGCGAACTGTCGTTCGTGGACCGCTGGATCGTCAGCCAGCTGCAGGCCCTGGAAGCCGACGTGGCGCGCGGCTTTGCCGACTACCGCTTCGACAACATCGCCAATGCGCTGTACCGCTACGTCTGGGACGAATACTGCGACTGGTACCTGGAGCTGGCCAAGGTGCAGATCCAGACGGGCACGCCGGCCCAGCAGCTGGGCACCCGCCGCACGCTGATCCGCGTGCTGGAAGGCGTGCTGCGCCTGGCCCACCCCATCATTCCGTTCATCACCGAAGAACTGTGGCAGAAGGTCTCGGTCGTGGCCGGCAAGCGCAAGGAAGGCGTCGCCGACAGCGTCAGCGTGCAGCCCTACCCGCAGGCCAACCCGGCCGCCGTGGACACCGCCGCCGAAGCCGATGTGGCCGAACTGAAGGCCCAGGTCGAAGCCGTGCGCGCGCTGCGCGGCGAGATGAACCTCTCGCCCGCCCAGAAGGTGCCGCTGTGCGCCCAGGGCGACGCGCCCACGCTGACCCGCAACGCGCCTTACCTGGCCGCGCTGGCCAAGCTGAGCCAGGTCGACGTGCTGGACGTCCTGCCCGATGCCGGCGCGCCGGTGCAGGTGGTGGGCGCCAGCCGCCTGATGCTGCACGTCGAAGTCGACGTGGCGGCCGAACGCATCCGCCTGGACAAGGAAATCGCGCGCCTGGAAGGCGAGATCGCCAAGGCCAACGGCAAGCTGTCCAACGCCAGCTTCGTCGAGCGCGCCCCGGCGGCCGTGGTCGAACAGGAAAAGGCCCGCGTCGCGCAGTTCGGCGAGACGCTGCAGAAGGTGCGCGAACAACGCGGCAAACTGGGCAATTGATGCCTGGCGGGCATCACGCCTGACGCCCCCCCTCAAAGCCCCGGCCCCGGTCCGGGGCTTTTTTCTTTGCGCGGCTGCCCTGCGCCCGATCTGGCGTGCCTGCCGCGCCCGCCAGTCTAGACCCCGCCGTCGGTCATTCGATACCAGGTGACGACAGCGTTCACGTACAGCCTGCGCAGGCCATAGAGCGGGAACGGCGTTACGGGCGACAAGGGCACCGGCAGCGCCTTGGCGTCGCCGCTGACCACGTACTGCGCCATGGCGCGGCCCATGCTGGTCTGCAGGCCCACACCACGCCCCTGGCACCCGATATCCACCAGCAGACCGGGTTCGGGTTCGTGCAGATGAGGCAGGTAGTCCCTCGTGATGGCGACCCGCCCGCACCAACGGTATTCGAAGGAGGCGCCCGCCACCTGCGGGAACATCTTGACCATCACCCGCTCCAGGTGCGCCCAGTCCTCGGGCCCTTTGGGTTCGCGGAACGGACCGCGGCCGCCCATCAGCAGCCGGCCCTGGTGGTCCAGCCGGAAGTACAGCAGCAGATTGCGCGTATCCGAGGTGACGTGGCCTTGCGGGAAGATGCCCGCACGTAGTTGCTCGGGCAGCGGCGCCGTGGCGACCTGGAAGGTATTGGCGTCGATGATCGAAGTTTTCAGCCCGGGCAGCAGGTCAGCGCCATAGGCGTTGGTGCACATCACCACGCGGTCAGCAATGACGGTCGCGCCGCGGGCCGTGGTAGCGGTCCATCTGCCGCCGTCCCGGCGCAACCCGGTGACAGGCGTGTCGGTGTGGATCACGGCGCCGGCATTCAGGGCCGCCCGGGCCAGGCCGCGTGCGTAGCTCAGGGGCTGTATGGCGCCCGCGCGCCGGTCCACCCAACCCCCCAGGTATCGGTCGGTGCCGATCAGGCGCGCGACTTCGGCCTTGTCCAGCGGTTGCGCATCGGCGCCATGGCGGGCCCACTGCGCCGCACGGGCATGTGCCAGGTTCAGCGCGGCGGCATTGTGCGCCCCCTGGATCCAGCCCTGGCGCACATGCGGCACGTCCATCGCGTGGCGCTCGATCAGGTTGAACACCGAATCCGCCGTCGCCCCGGCAAAGCGCACCAGGCGTTCGCCCGCCTCGGCGCCGAACATGGCGACCAGCGCGTCCGGATCGTATTTCAGGCCCGGAATGACCTGACCGCCGTTGCGCCCCGAGCCGCCGAAACCGATTTCGCGCGCTTCCAGCAGGACCGTGCGCACGCCCTGCTCGGCCAGGTGCAGCGCGGTGCTCAGGCCGGCATAGCCGCCGCCCACGACCAGCACGTCGGCCTGGGTCGATTGCACGAGCGGCTGGGTGTCAGGCGGCGGCGCGGCCGTGGCGGCCCACAGCGACGGGGACAGGGGAAACGGCGTCTGCGGCATGGCGGTTCCTTACATGGGGTGCAGCACGCGGCGCAGGAAGTCCTGCGTGCGGGGGTGCTGCGGATGATTCAGCACTTCACGGGCGGCGCCCTGCTCCACGATCACGCCGCCGTCGAAGAACATGACGCGGTCCGCGACTTCGCGAGCGAAACTCATCTCGTGCGTCACGACCACCATCGTCATGCCCGCTTCGGCCAGCTTGCGCATCACGCCCAGCACGTCGCCGACCAGTTCCGGGTCCAGCGCCGAGGTCGGCTCGTCGAACAGGATGGCCTTGGGCCGCATGGCCAGCGCGCGGGCAATCGCGACGCGCTGCTGCTGGCCGCCGGACAGCTGCGGCGGATGGGCGTCGGCCTTGTCGGCCAGTCCGACGCTGGCCAGCAGCTCGCGCCCCCATTCCAGCGCCTGCGCGCGCGGCTCGTGCTTCACGTAGATCGGCCCCTCCACCACGTTTTCCAGCGCAGTTCGGTGGGGAAACAGGTTGAAGCGCTGGAACACCATCGCCACCTGCGTGCGGATCGACACGATGGACGCGGCATCGCAGTCCACCCGCTCGCCATCCACGGTGATGCTGCCGGCGTTATAGCGTTCCAGGCCGTTGATGCAGCGCAGGATGGTGGACTTGCCCGAACCGGACGGCCCGATGACGCAAACAACCTCGCCCTTGGTGACTTCGGCGTCGATGCCCTTGAGCACCTCCAGCGAACCGAAGCTCTTGCGTACCCCCTTGAGTTCGATCATTTGGCGGCACTCCTTTTTTCCAGGTGGCGCACCAGCAGGATCAGCGGCACGCACATCACCAGGTACATCAGCGCCACCAGCGAAAACACCGTGGCGTTCTTGAAGGAGGACACCGCAATCAGCTTGCCCTGCAAGGCCAGTTCGGCGACCGTGATGGTGGAGGCCTGCGACGAATCCTTGAGCATCATGATCATGATGTTGCCGTACGGCGGCAGCACGATCTTGACCGCTTGCGGCAGCACCACGCGGCGCATGGTCAGGCTCCAGCTCATGCCCATGGCCATGGCGGCCTCGATCTGGCCGCGATCGATGGCCTCGATGCCCGCGCGGAAGTTCTCGGCCTGGTAGGCCGAGTACGCCACCCCCAGGCCGATGATCGCGGCCTGCACGGCCGTCAGCGACACCCCCATGTCCGGCATGACGAAGTAGATGTAGAACAGCAGCACGATGATCGGGATGCCGCGCAGCAGGTTGATCACGCCCGCGCTGAATTTGGCCAGGTACTTGTTGCCCGAGACGCGCATCAGCGCCCACACCAGCCCCAGCACCGTCGACAAGGCCAGCGAACCCAGCGTCACCAGGATGGTGAGCTTGGCGCCTTGCAGCAATATCGGCAGGTATTCCGCCGCGTCCTTGAAGAATTCCGTCATGCTTCATCACCCCAACAAGACTGCGCTCGCGGGCGCCGGCCGTGCCCGGCCCGCCCGCGCGCACGATGCACGCAGGTCGGGCGCATGCCCCGGCGGCCCCACCCTCAACCCGGCGTCAGGCGCCCAGGCCCCACTTCTTCAGGATGCGGTCGATGGAGCCGTCCGCCTTCAGCTTGACCAGCGCCTTGTTGATGCGGTCCAGCAAGGCCGTGTCGTCCTTGCGCGTGGCCAGCCCCAGGCTGCCCATGACGGTAGGCTGGTAGGACTGCGCCATTTTCAGGTTGGGATAGTTGCCCTGGGTCAGGATGTAGGCGGCGATGGGGAAGTCCATGAAGCCGCCCTGGATGCGGCCGGCGTTGGCGTCGCGCATCATGTCAGGCGGGTTGTCGTAGAGCTTCACTTCCTTGAAAACACCGCTTTTCTGGATGGGTTCGACAAAGGCGGTGCCCACCTGCACGCCCACCGTCATGCCCTGCATGTCGGCGAAGGACTTGTATTCCTTGTTGTCGGTCTTGAGCACCATCAACCCTTCGCCGTAGCGATACACGGGCTCGGAAAAGCTCACCACCTGTTGGCGCTGCGGCGTGATGAACATGGCCGCCGAGACAATGTCGATGCGCTTGGACGTGAGCGAACCGATCAGCGCGGAGAAGGCCATGGGCTCGATCTGCACCTCGAACCCCGCCTCTTTGCCGACCGCCTTCACGATGTCGACCATCACGCCTTCTATGCTGTTGGTCTTGGTATCGAGAAACGTGAACGGGCTGCCGGTGGGCGTCGAGCCCACTTTCACCACCGTTTGGGCCTGCGCGCCCGCGGCCGTGGACAATGCTGCAAATACAGAGACAACCAGAGTCTTGAATTTCATGACATTTCCTCATCGTGGCAAAGAGTTCCAGGCGCTGCCTGGAAGGCGGATGATCCCCAGTGTCATCGCGCCGCTTTACTGCCCGCGCGCTCAACGCGCCCGTTGCGTCTCGTCCCCCGCGGCTTGAGTGATATTGGAAATGGCCCAGATGACCTCGGTCGCCTGCGACCCGGGATTGCGCCAGCGCCGCGGCGTGCTGCTGGCATAGCAAAAGCTGTCGCCCTCGTTGAGCAGGACGACGCGGTCGCCCACCCACAGCTCAAGCGAGCCCTTGAGCACCACGCCGATCTGCTCACCCTGCCCCGTCACGAAAAGCTCGTTACCGGTCGAACCACCCGGCTCGATGGTGCAGCGGCACAGATCCATGCTGTGGCAGGCTGGCGGCGTATACATCTCTTTGACGATGCCTTTCTCGCGCAAGTCGATGTAGCGGTGCGTGCCAGCCCGGGCGACCCGGCCGCCGTCTTCGCCTTCGGTGTGCTCGGCGTTACGCAGCAAGGCGTTGACCGACACGCCGAACTCCCGCGCCAATTGGTGCAGCGTCTTGACCGAGGCGGAACTCAGGCCCCGCTCGATCTGGCTGAGCAGGCCCAGCGACATCCCGCAGGCCTGGGCCACATCAGCCAGCGAGCGGCCCTGGCCCTTGCGCAACTGACGCAGTTGCTGGCCCAGCCAGAGATCCACCGCGGACTCGGGACGCCCCGCCAACGCGGCCGGCTTGGGCAGCGGCGAATCCACGCGCAACGAGGAAGAGGATCGGCTCATGTGAAAATTTCATTTTTATATAATTTTCAATACTAAGGAGCACGGGAAAGCGCCACAACCTAGGAACATCCCTAGCGGTGGGGCAATGCGGATTAGAGGGTCAGACACCAGGGCGCCCTGCCGCGCGGCCCTCTCGAGCCATGGCAGGACTACGCGTGCGCCGGCATGGCGCACCGCAACGAATCACGCCGTCTTGGGCTTGGAGAAACGGCGCTTTTTCTTCGGCTCGGGCAAGGGTTCGCCGGCCAGCTCGGCCAGGTAACGCTCGTCGGCCAGGGTCAGCCAGCCTTGTGCGCGGGCCGACTCGATGAGTTCAGGCCGGCGGGTGACTGTCAGCGCCAGCGAACGCTCGCGGCGCCAGCGCGCGATATTCGCGTGGTGGCCGCTGAGCAACGGCGCGGGCACGGATGCGCCCTCGTACACCTCGGGCCGCGTGTAATGCGGGCTGTCCAGCAAGCCGGACAAGGTGTCGTTGAAGGAATCCTGCAGGGCAGAATCGCCGTCGTTCAGGACGCCGGGCAACAAGCGCACGGCGGCGTCGATGACGGCAAGCGCCGCGATTTCGCCGCCGGACAAGACGAAGTCGCCCAACGAGATTTCATGCGTGACGCAGCGCTCGATGAAGCGTTGGTCGACGCCTTCGTAGCGGCCACAGATAAGGATCAGGCCATCGCTGGCGGCCAGGGCCTCGGCGCCTGCCTGGTCGTAGCGCTTGCCCACGGGCGCCAGCAGCGCCACGGGGGCCGGCGCCAGGCCTTGCGCCGCGCGCGCGGCTTGGGCAGCGCCGACGGCGGCCTCGAGCGGGGCCGCCATCATCACCATGCCGGGGCCGCCGCCATAAGGGCGGTCGTCCACGGTGCGGTGTATATCGTGCGTGAAATCGCGCGGATTCCAGGCATGCAGGGACCACCGGCCCTGGGCATGCGCCCGGCCGGTGACACCCAGGTCGCGCACCACCCCGAACATTTCGGGAAAGAGCGTAACGACGTCAATGCGCATCAGAGATCCGCGGGCCAGTCGCTATCGATGCGGCGAGCGGCCAGGTTGACGGCGTGTATGTGCGCGCGTACGAACGGAACGAGCATTTCGGCGGGCTTTCCCTTGGCGTTCAGAAGGGTTTCGGGACCATCGGCCCCCACCTTCTGGCACAAGACCTTCAAGACGGCATGAGCGCCGTTATCTAGGACTTCGTCCACCACGCCGATGAGCGCGGATTCGCCGCTCGCCGTGGTGTACAGCGAGCAGCCAATGAGATCCACCCAGTAGTATTCGTCTTCTTCGGGCGCAGGGAAGGAACCCCGCGGCGCCTGCACGGAAAAACCGCGCAGGGCTTCGGCCTGGTCACGATCGGAGATGCCGCTCAACTGGGCCACCACGGTGGCACCTTGCGAACGGGCTTGCACGACCTTGTATGCGACAGGCGCAGACGCGACAGCGCCCCGCGCCAATTCAGGCACAGGGCGAGTCAACCACCATTGAGAAGCTGAGAGCAGCACTTCGGCGTTGGCCGAATGCGGCTGCACCTTGACCCAGCCTTTCACACCGTAGGCCGCAGTGATGCGGCCCAGCTCGATCAAGTCCGCAGGCGCCGCGTTGGAAGTTGCGGCATCAGACATGTATCGGGCAGTCGGTTTTATCTAGCGTAGTAAAAACTAGCAGGGTTCAGGCTAAACGACGCGGGCAATCAAGCCGCGGCGGAAACCTTGGCCGAGTAGTCTTTGACCAGACGCTCGACAGCCGGCGACAGCTGGGCGCCGTTGCTGGTCCAGTGCTGCACGCGATCCAGCGCAATGCGCAGGTTTTCCGTACCTTCGTTGGCAACGGGGTTGTAGAAACCCACGCGCTCGATGAAACGGCCGTCGCGACGGTTACGCGAATCGGTGGCCACCAGGTTGTAGAACGGACGCTTCTTGGACCCACCGCGGGCCAGGCGAATCACCACCATAGGTAATCCCTTGAATTAGTTGTGAAAAACGGGAAATTCTAGCACTTAAAGAAGCCGGCTGGCAAATGCAGGTGCTGAAAAATCGGGAGTCGCGCGGGATTTGTGTTCTAAAACACCACATGCGGGTATTCTAGAAATCCCTAAATACGGGCCGGAGCCCGCCGCAGACAGAGTGTAGCCCGTCGGGCACCCCTGTGCTGCCTGTCAGCGCGTTTGAAGAATATACCTGATTGCAGAAATCGGCGTTTCCCTCAAACTTCCTCTTCCGGAGGGTGCAACATGAAGAACCGTAAAGCTGTCTTCACCCCTGTCGCACGGCTGGCTTTGACAGGTTTGCTGGCGGGCATGCTGGCGATGCCGCTGGCGGCGTCGGCCCGGGTGCTCGGCGCGGCGCTGACCACCGCCACAGGCAAAGTCACGGCGGTAGACCCCGCCACCCGGACCATCACGCTGCAAGGCGCCAACGGCAATGTCGTCGATGTCCAGGCCGGACCGGACGTGCGCAACTTCAAGCAGATCAAGCCGGGCGACACGCTGACACTGGATTACTACGAATCGGTGGCCGTCGACGTGCGCCCCGCCGGTTCGGGCGCCCCTGAAGTGGTCACCGACACAGCCGCCACCCGCAGCGCCAAGGGCGCCAAGCCCGGTGGCGCGGCCGGCCGACAAACCCGCATCACGGCCGAGATCTGGCATATCAATAAAAGCGCCAACCTGGTCACGCTGAAAGGCCCGCAGGGCGGCCTTCGCACCATCCAGGTCCAAGACCCCGCCATGCAGGCCCGCCTGGCGCAACTGAAGGAAGGCGACCTGGTGGACTTCACCATTACCCAGGCCGTGGCAGCGGCGATCCACAAGTAGGCCGTTGCCCGCCAATAAAAAGGCCAGCCTTCGCAGGCTGGCCTTTTTATTAGGGACGCAACATGCCTAACGGCGCCGCAAATAGTGCACGCCGCGGCCGTCGGTTTCGTGCTGCGCAACCAGCGCATTGCCTGTCTGGCGACAAAAGGCCTGGAAGTCGCGGATGGCGTTGCGGTCGGTGGTGATGACGCGCAGCACCTGACCGCTCTCCATCTGCGCCAAGGCCTTCTTGGCACGCAGGATGGGCAGCGGGCAGGTCAGCCCGCTGGCATCCACATCCTGGTCGAAGGACAGCGCCTGTGCGCCGGATTCGGCAACCATGTCAGAGACGCTCATCGACCCACTTCTGCACGCTGGCGATCGCGGCCGGCAGGGCCGCGATGTCGGTGCCGCCGCCCATGGCCATGTCGGGGCGGCCGCCGCCCTTGCCGCCCACCTGGCTGGCGACAAAGCCGACCAGGTCGCCGGCCTTGATGCGGTCGGTCAGGTCGGCGGTCACGCCGCCCACCACGCTGATCTTGCCATCGGCCGAGCCGGTGGCAAGCAGCACGACCGCTGGCTTGAGGCGGTCTTTCAGGTTGTCGACCATGCCACGCAGGGCCTTGGGATCGACATCGCCGATGCCTGCGGCCAGGACCTTGATGCCCTTGACCTCGACCGCGGCGCTGCTGGCCAGGTCGTTGCCGGCGCTGGCAGCCAGCTTGTTGCGCGATTGCTCGAGGTCTTTTTCGAGCTGCTTGACCTGATCCTGCACCTGGGCGATGCGGGCCGGCAGGTCGGCGGGCGTGCTGCGCAGCATGCCGGCCACCTGGGTCAGCAAGGCATTCTGGTTCTGCACCCAGGCCAGGGCGTTGTCGCCCGTGATGGCCTCGATACGGCGCACGCCGGCAGCCACGCCGCCTTCGGACACGATCTTGAACAGGCCGATGTCGCCGGTGCGGCTGACGTGGGTGCCGCCGCACAGTTCGCGCGAGAAGCCGATATCAAGCACGCGCACCGTGTCGCCGTATTTTTCGCCGAACAGCGCCATGGCGCCGCCCTTGACCGCGTCGTCGTAGGCCATGACCTGGGCCACGGTGGGCTGGTTGGCCAGGACTTCGGCGTTGACGATGGCTTCGACGCGCGCGATCTGCTCGGCAGTCAGGGGAGCATCTTGCGCGAAGTCGAAACGCGTCTTGTCGGGATCGACCAGCGAGCCACGCTGCTGCACATGGGCGCCCAGCACCTGGCGCAAGGCCTTGTGCATCAGGTGGGTGGCGGAGTGGTTGCGCACGGTGCGGGCGCGGCGCACCGCGTCCACGCGCGCCAACAGGGTATCGCCCACCGACAGCGTGCCCTCTTCGAGGGTGCCGTGATGACCGAACACGCCGGATTGGATCTTCAGGGTGTCGGCGACCGCAAAGCGTACGCCCGCAGCTTCGAGCAGGCCGGTGTCGCCCACCTGGCCGCCGGACTCGGCGTAGAACGGGGTGGCATCCAGCACCACGACGGCGCTTTGGCCAGCCTGGACCTGCTTGACCTGGGTGCCATCGACGTACAGGGCGGTAACCTTGACGTTGTCGAGCTCGAGCTTTTCGTAGCCCTCGAAGCGCGTTTCGGCGCCCTCGTAGCTGAGGCCTTCGGCCATCTTGAATTTGCCGGCAGCGCGCGCCTGATCGCGCTGGCGTTCCATGGCGACTTCGAAGCCGGCCATGTCGACATCGACCTCGCGCTCGCGGCAGATGTCGGCGGTGAGGTCCACCGGGAAGCCGTAGGTGTCGTACAGCGTGAACAGCGTGGTGCCATCCAGTTGGCCACCCTTGGGCACGTTGGCCAGGGCGGTGTCCAGGATGCGCATGCCGTGTTCGAGGGTTTCGCCGAAACGCTCTTCTTCCTGCTTGAGCACCTGCGCCACGCGCTCGGCCGTGGCGGCCAGCTCGGGGTAGGCTTCGCCCATTTCGGCGACCAGGTCGGGCACCAAACGATAGAAGAACGGCTTGGTCTGGCCCAGCTTGTAGCCGTGACGCAGCGCACGGCGCACGATGCGGCGCAGCACGTAGCCGCGACCTTCGTTGCTGGGGATCACGCCGTCGACGATCAGGAACGAGCAGGCGCGGATGTGGTCGGCGATGACCTTGAGCGAATTGTTTTCCAGATCCTTGACGCCCGTTTCGCGAGCGGCGGCGGCAATCAGGTGCTGGAACAGGTCGATTTCGTAGTTGGAGTGCACACCCTGCAGCACGGCGGCAATGCGTTCCAGGCCCATCCCGGTGTCGACACAGGGACGCGGCAGGCGCGGCATGTTGCCGGCGGCATCGCGCTCGAACTGCATGAACACCAGGTTCCAGATTTCGATGTAGCGGTCGCCGTCTTCTTCGGGCGATCCCGGGGGGCCGCCCCAGATGTCGGGACCGTGGTCGTAGAAGATTTCCGAGCAGGGACCGCAGGGACCGGTGTCGGCCATCTGCCAGAAGTTGTCCGAGGCATAGCGGGCGCCCTTGTTGTCGCCGATGCGGATGATGCGCTCGGCCGGCACGCCGACTTCCTTGACCCAGATGTCGTAGGCTTCGTCGTCTTCCTGGTAGACGGTGACCCAGAGCTTTTCAGCGGGCAGCTTGTAGACCTGCGTGAGCAGCTCCCAGGCGTACTGGATGGCGTCGCGCTTGAAGTAGTCGCCGAAGCTGAAATTGCCCAGCATTTCGAAGAACGTATGGTGGCGGGCGGTGTAGCCCACGTTCTCCAGGTCGTTGTGCTTGCCGCCCGCGCGCACGCTGCGCTGCGACGACGTGGCCCGCGTATACGACCGCGATTCCTTGCCTGTGAACACGTCCTTGAACTGGACCATGCCCGAATTGGTAAAGAGCAGGGTCGGATCGTTGCCCGGCACGAGCGACGACGAAGGAACGATGGTGTGTCCCTTGGACTTGAAGAATTGCAGGAACTGCTGGCGAATCTCGGAGGATTTCATCTTGGATGAAGCAGGATTTAGGCGAATCGTTGATTATAGAGGGTAGTCGGCGGCTTGCGCTGCCAGGCCCGCCTGCCCTCAGCGCATGCAGACGTACCCCATGGTCCAGCCCACCTCGGCATCCCAGACGCCCCCCGCCGACACCAGCACTGCCGAGTACCCCGGCGGACAACTGCAGGCGCCCGTGCGCGGGTTGGCCGTGGATTCACCGCTTTGCTGGACGCACCCTCGGGGATGGTTAAGGCTGAATGCGCCGCCAAAATCACCCCCACTGGCCTGCTGCCACAGCCCTGCCTGGCAACTCAGCAGTTCTCCGGATTGCGCACGGGCAATGCCCGCGGGCACCCCGTGGCAGTCCTGGCCCAGGCGTGCCTGCCCCTGCAATTCCAGGTATTCGCCCCCTCGCAGCCGACCGGCAACCGTCAGGTTGCCCTGCAGGTCCGGATCCCGGGCGTCACGCAGTTTGACGTATTTGTCTGCCTCGGAACGTTCCAGGCCCGCCCACGACACGACGGTACCCGGCGGATAGGTCGGTGCACCCGGTGCGGCGGGGTTGTCGAAGTTGAAAGCGGTGCCCCGCAACGCGGCGGGCGCCGTTGGCCACACCGCGCCGCCATAGCCGCCCGCGGACTCGATCACCACCGCGATGGCAGCCAGGTCGGGATATTGCGTCCCCGATTTCAATAATGGCCGGTCGGCAAAGACCAGGGCATCGAGACGGCAAGGTTGCCCGGGGCACGTCGCCGTGCGCACGATCCGGACCTGTACGCCAAAGGCCAGAGCTGACTGCGCGGGGAAACCGGCCGGCAACGCGCCGACCCGGCGCAGTTCATCAAGCGTCGGCGCCAAGGAATCAGCGAACAGGGCAGACCCGTCCCCTGCCGTCGGCACCTGACCCGCGGCCCAGGCGTCGAAATGTCGCAACAGCGTCTGCTCCATCGCGGCTCGCACCTGGGCCAGCCAGACACCGGTGGCGCGTGCGGCGGAGTCCTCGATGCGGTGTGCCACCTGGCTGGATGCCCAGATCGCGATCATGGCCGTCAATGCCAACGCCAGGGCCAATTCAAGCAGGGAGAATCCGCCCTGCCCCGCCGACGTTTGCCCGGCGTTCCCGCCAGGCCTGCGATGGTGCCCGCACCCTGTGCCCCCGGACTTCGCGTACCTGTTCATTTGGCGGTGAACACGAATGTGTTGGTGTCACCCTGGCTGCAGCGGGTCTGGGCCAACGCCGCGCGGTAGGGAATGGCGGGCACGGCCAGGGCATTCTTGACCACGCCGGAGCCGTTGTCGCCCTCGATCGAAATGACCTCGGACACGCGCTGCAATACGGAGGCCAACGCCGGGCAAGCCGCATTGCTGACGTTGTTCAAGGTGACCGTGAACGCCGCCCCTACCCCCGCACCGTCCAGCGACGCCGCAGCGACCCGGACGACCCCGCTGCTGCCCGTTCCGCTTCCCCCCAGGCCGTGTGCGATGCGAGCCGAGGCGCCCGTGCCCTGCACCGACAACACGCTGGAATCGCGCAGCATATTGGCCATGGCGCCCGTATCCAGCCCGGCATAGGGCGTGATGCCGCCGCCCTGTGCGTTGACCCGCATGCTGACGATGAAGCGCTGCAACTCCTCGGCTACCTTGGGTACCTTGTTTTCGATGACGTAACTGCCGATGGCCGGGATGCCGACAATGGCGATCAATAGGACGATCGCCGTGACGATGGACACCTCCACCAACGAAAACCCTTGCTCGCGCCCGCCGCCCGCGATGCCTGCCCTGCACTGTTCCATTCGCCTCTCCATGGTGAAAAAAAACCGCTACCGCAATGAGCCTGGCCGCAATCAGCGGCTGGCGTAGAAATTCGTGAGCGCCAGGCGCAATTCGTCTATGACCGCGTAATGCCACAACGTGATGCCCAAAGCCGTGGCGACCGAGCCGATCAGCAATGCCCAACGCAGCACGGCGGCCTGCAGCCGCACCCGCGCCAGCAACCGTGTTTCGACCCGGAGCCGGACGCGTTCAAGGCCCGCTTCCATGCCCAACGCCCCCATCATGTCCGCCATGAACCACCAGGTTTCGGGGTCCAGCAGGCCCGTATCGAAGATCTGGGCATCGGTGGCACCGCCATCGATACGCATCAGCATGCGTTCCAGGTGCATGGCCAGCCACGCGGGCGCGCCACGCCCCTGTACGGTGAGCGCGCGCCGAAGCCGCGTATCGGCAGCGCCATGCTGGCGCACCAGCACCGCCAGCAAGGAAAGAAACCGGATGGCGTGGAAATCCCGGTGCAGACGCCAGATCAATCGCCTGTCCAGCCAGGCCCGGGCGGCGCCGGTGTAATGGGGCAACGACCACAGGGTCAGCCCTCCGAGGCCCGCCACCATGACCAGCCAAGGCACCAACCAATGGCGAGCAGCCGCCGCCAATGCGAACAAGGCCCGGGTCTGCCGGCCGTAGTCTTCGGCCGGCAACGCCTGGAATACCTGCTGCAGGCGCGGCGCGGTGAACAGCGGAATCGCGCAAAGCATGGCGAGCGCCACGGCAGCGGCGACCACGCCGGCGGCCGCCGTGGACACAAGGGCAAAACGCGCCTCGGCAGCCAGCCTGGCCGCTCGCGCCAGATCGCGCAACGCGGCGGCAAGATCGCGCAACGCGGCGGCAAGATCGCCGCCCTCTTGCTGCACACAGGCCAGCAGCAGGCATTCCGACGTGGGCAAGGTGCCCTGCCAGGCCGCCCCCAGGTCTCCGCCGACGTCTTGATAGGCCGCAGCCCAGTACTGCGACAGGCGGCCGCGCGACGAGCCAGGCCCATAGCGACGCGCGTCGTCCTCGAACAGATCGCGCAAGGTCCGGCGGCCCTGCAGGCCATCGATCAGGTCGGCGAGGTACTCGTAGTAATCGGCACGGTGCGGCAAGAAGCGCCAGGCATCCCATCGCAGCCCCAGGCCGGCGTGGAAGCGGCGGTGCCAGGAGACCGCCTGCGGCACGAGCTCAGCCATGGGTGGTCTCCGGCGCGACCGCGGCCGCCTGGCACAAGCCCAGGTCGAAACGACGCAGCAAGGCCCGGGGGTCCACCTCACCCTGGGCTGCCTTGAACAGGGCACTGTTGAGTGCCTTGGCGCCCCGAGTGGCCTCGTCACGCCAGGAAGCGTCCGGCAAGGGTCTTGCCGGGGGACGCAGCGGCGCGTAATCCCGCTTGCGCACACAGTCCAGGAAGCCTGCGGCGTGTTCAGGTTCGATCATTTCCGCCGCCACGCTGCGGCCGATCGTGCCGTTGAGTTCGGGCATCTGCGGCCGACGGCACTCGGCGCAGCCGTCCGGATTACGCACCTTGAGTGCGGCCACGTCCAGCAGGAAGGTCCGCTCGAGTGCCGCCATCCAGACCCGCCAATGCTCGGCTTCGTGCGGAGCATGACGCCGCTGCGCTGTCCCCCAGAGTTGCGCCGCGGGCCAGGCGCAGGCCGGGCACAACCTGGGCAACAGGGTCTGGTAGACCAGCAGTTTGAGGATGCCGGGCGCGGCCAGCAACTCGCGCGAAACGCCGATGGCATCCGAGGCGAGGCGCTCCGGAATCATCGCCGCCGACCCGGCGTGCGTCGTGGCGTACAGGCTGATGCCCGAACTGGCCAGGTCCATGAAGGCGCGCCCGGTGTCGACGTCGCGTATTTCGCCAATGAGCAGATCGTTCAAGGCTGAACGCTTGATGGTCTTGAGCTTGGCATCGAATGCCGGCCAGCCGGATGCGGTCAGGGAGCCACCCAGGCTGTTCTGCAGCGCATTGCCGATGACGTATTCGACCGGATCTTCCAGCGTGATGACTTTGCGGGTCGGGGCAATGCCGCGCATGAGCGCAGCAAGCGTGGTGGACTTGCCGGCCCCGACCACACCGGCCAGCACGATGGCCCCGCCCTCGCGCTCGCGCGCGCCGAGCAACGTGGCCACCTGGCCCGGAAGATAGCCGAGCGCGCGCAGATCGCTGCCGCCCGTGGCATCCAGCCGCAGTATGCGCAGGCATACCGAGGGCCCCGCATCGGTGGCCAGCGACGCCCACCGCAGCACCACGGGGACGCCGGCCAATTCCAGCGCGATGCGCCCCTGTTGCTCGAGCGCAGGATCGAACACCGCGCCATTGCCCCCGCGGACATCCATCCATGCCACCGCCAGCACTTCGAGCAAGGTGGCGTTGGACAGTCCGGCGAACCGTTCGGCAACGACGTATTCCCCGTGGATGGTGTAGCGGACCTCGCACCCCTCGCGTCGCTGGTTGATGTTGATATGCACATCGCTGGCCCCCTGGCCCACGCCCCACCCGACGATATCCAGGAACAATGCCGCCAGCGCGGACGTGCGAGCAGCCTGCCGGGGACCACTGCGACGGGACAGGCCGTGGGCGGTAAGCTGGCCGCGCGCGACCATGAGCAGCAATGCCGCCGGCAGCAGATAGCGCGACGGCTTGGCGAGCCGGTAACCCTGCGCCCGCACCATGCGCTCCACCTCATCGATCGCGTCGCCGACACAGAACTCCTTGACCGCGAAGATGGCGACATCGCCGTTTTCGAACAGCACCGGACAAAGACGCCCCGCCATGGCGGCGAGATCGAACTCGCGGCCGAGCGCCCGCGAGAAGGCGGGATCGAGACGTGCGATGTCTTCGGGCGCGTTCAGCGAGCACAAGGCGGCCCCCAGGGCGCCGGAGGAGGCGGATGGCGAATTCATGGCGCGGGGCTCCCCATGTCCAGGCAGGCACGGACATCACGGTCATCGCGGCGCAGCCGCACGCAACTGTCTTCTACCGCGATCAATTGATACGCCTGAGAGACCGTTGCCCCCGCTACCGGCGCGGCCCGGCCCGCCTGGTAGCGCAGCAAGGCGCCGTTGACGATCAGCTCCACCTGCAAGCGCCGGGCCACCCCGAAGATGGCCGATACGCGTATGTCGTCGGGTACTGAGCGGGTCGTCTGCGGCACTGCCATTGCCTTCACAGGACAAATGCCCGGCACCCGGCAATCGGCCAGCGCGGCGGCAGCGTCCGCGCGCAGCAGGGTGCGGACGGTATCCGCTTCCGGCCAGGCCTGCGGGTCGGCAGGTTCGACGGCCGGTTGCGCCCTGGCCCCGGCCACCAGGATGGCGCTGCCGACCAGGACCACCCCACGCCGTAGCGACAGGACGCCGCTGGACAGTTGCCGGATGCTAATGCTGTTCATATAGGACTCCCTGCAATTCGGCGACCAGCGTGCTTGCGTTGAGACTGGACCGGAGTTGAGGCTGGATATTCACGGCCAGCCGGGACCAACGTGCCACGCCAAGCCGGCCCGGCAACAAGGCAAAGGACCGCAAGGGTCCATTCAGCGTGAGCGCCCGCGCACGTATGTCGGGTGTCGGCACGGCCGGCGCATCCGGCCCCGCGGCCGCAGCGGCGACACTGGCCGCCGCTGGCAATGCCACCACCGCGGGTGACATGACAATCGAGGTGAACGCCGGCCGCAATTGCTGCAGGATCACCGCCGCCCCCGTATCGACCTGCAGGGACGTCGGCAGTGTCTGGTGGGCCAAGTCCTGGACATCCGAAACCACCTGCCAGGACAGCGAGGCATCTTCGAGCGGGCTGAACGACACATGCCAACCGCGCGGCAACCTTGCGAACAGGCCCTGGTTGGTGGCCAGCGGATGCACTCGGGTGTAGCTGGCACGGCAGGACCAGCGCTCGGCAAGCGCATCGCACTGCGCACGCCGCAGGGCCCAGCCCTGGACCTCGATCGGCACTTTCGCGACTGACGTCAGCAACCGTGCAATTTCCGTGGCGCCATGCGCGGGAATGGCGCTCAGCACGGCGTGTCGCACCCGGCGAGCGACATCGGCGGCCTCCTGTGGCCGGGACACAGGCGCCTCGGTGCGCGAAGGCGGCGCGACGAACTGGCGCCACAATGCAGGCGCCACCACCGACAGCGCCAGGCAGGCGAGAAACCAGCGCAGCACGCCGGGCAACGTGTTCCACCGCGACGGCAGCACGGACAGCTGGGCGACGGGATCGACCGCCTCCAACAGCGCGGCGTAGACTTCACGCGCATCGCGGCCAGCCAGGTCAGGCCGAGCACTCATCAGCCGCGCGTGTTCGCGTAGCGCCTCGTCATGAGAATCGAACAGGCGGTCTGCCTGCGACAGCACGGTGCCGCCGTGCGCCGCCACCAACCAGTGCTGCCCGGTCGGCAGAGGCACCAGGCTATGCCCCCCATCGGGGTAGCGCAACGCAAACAATTGAGCCGCCGCCAATTGGCGTGACGCGGCGACCACGGCGCCCGCACGGCGCCAGCGCCGCGCACCGTGCAGCGTGCCCCGACCATACCCCGCCACGGTGGCAGGCGATCCGGCCACTACATAATGCGTGGCTCGCAGGCGGCGGCCGCGCGCGCGGGCCAACGATGCCACATCGGAGCCGATCAACGCGTGCCACCGCAGACCGAACGCCAGCCCGCGATCTGTGCCAGGGCATTCGACAAGAAGATATTGCGGCGCTCGATTCACACCGGAGGTGCCGGAAAATGGGCGCATCAGAACCCCTCTTCGACCTGGGCCGTAATCAGGATCAGCGTCGTCACGCGTTCGGTGGCGGCACTATCCTGGCCGCCTGTCGCCAACGGCAGCCCCGGCGCCAGGCGCTGGCGATCATGCTGATCCTGGCTACGGTCAAACCCGGAGACGATGACGGGCTGGCCCGGTCGCAGTTCTATCTGCTGCACCGTGCCGTTGCCATCCACGGTGATCTGCTGCACCTGGACCTGGTTGCCCCGCTCGCCGAAGGTGACGGTCTTCAGGGGTTGAGCCACCGCGTTGTCGTAGGCGACGGACAGCAGGATCTGGCCGTCGTCCTGGACGTCGGGCACCAAGGTCAGAAACGAACCAACGGTTTCTTCCTTTTGGCTGATGGACACGGCAGGCAATGAACTGTTGGCGCCGTCTGCCGTCATGCCCGGTACCGCCGTACTCTGCACCCGGTCGATATACGAGAACGTGGTTCGCACGGCGTGGGTAACGGGCCGGCGATTGAGGGTCAGGACGGGCACCCTGCTATGCCGCACGACCGCCCCCGTGGTGCTCAGCGCCGACAGGATGGCCTTGGACGCATCGAAAGGCCCACGCCCCGCCGCCACCTCGAGTGCACCGGAGGCCGCAGCCGGCACCGCCGGCATTGCCAGCCGTGCCGCTCCCCCGGCCGCGGCATAGACGGCGCTCCAATCGATGCCCCCTGATGCCGTGTCGCGGGAAATCACGGTGATTTCCTCGAACACGATCCGGACCCGCCGCGTCAACGCCTTGTTTTCGCGCTCGAAGAAGCGGCCTACCCGTTCCAATGCCTCGGGCGTATCAGTGATGACCAGCGCGGTTTCGCCTTCGACCGCATCGGCGATGACGCCCGAACGGGTCAGGAACGCCTGGGCCTGCGCGCGCAGGATCGCCAGTGCCTTGTGCTCGCCGCCGGACAGCGATGTGCTGGAGGTGTTTTCGAAGCCTTCCGCTTCGGCCCGCCCTGCGCGTCCCAGCCGCACATCCACCTTGCTGGCCAAGGACAGCGCACGCAAATCAAACACCCGCGTATCGGTGCGATAGAACTCCAGGGCGTTATGTTCGTAACGCCAATGCACCGAATAGCGAGCCGCCACCGCATCAAGCAGATCGGCCAGCGGCTGCGAACCGGCACGGACCTCGAAGCGTTGCGCAGCAGGCGTGGCCAGAGCGCCGTTGACCGCCAGGCGCGGCAGGAACAGGTCCAGCGGCAGCAACGCATCGGGCCTGACGCGCACCGGCATGCCCGTGGCAGTGGCCAAGCGCTGCGCCAGCGTGGACAGGTCAGCGTCGTCGGCCAGCATCAGCGTGGTCTGCACGTTCTCGCGCAAGGCCGGCGGCAGGGAGACCTCGCGCGCCAGCGGCTGGGGCTTGCCCGCCAGCCAGGGTGTGGCGACATCCTGGGCGGCCTGTCGGGCGTTTCGATCGGTGAGGCTGTCGGCAAAGGTCTGATGCCGGGAAGTGGCGTCGGCCTGCTTGCGTTCGGCAGCCTGGCGCAGGGCGGCAACCTGCTCGGTCAGCGCGCAGCCGGCAAGCTGGCCGAACAGCACCAGGACAATGGCATGGCGAAGATTCATGCGGCCCCCGGCGTCGCGGTCAGCCGCGTGCAGGATTGAGCGAGGGGCACGACACGCAGCACCCGATTGCCGTAGAAACACGGCTGCAACGGCTTTTCAGCCAATTCGGTAGCGCCGAGGAGCCCGCGTACTGCGGACTTGAAATCGCCCGGGAAGTCCGCCGAGGCCGCCAACGGGATGTCGACATCGACCGCCCAATGTTGCGGCTGGAAGGTCCAGCCCGCCATGTCAGCCCAGCGCACCAGCACCGCGCGCAAGGTCGCGTCAGGCGGCGCCGCCCGGAACAGCTCGACAGGAGGTGGCGCTTGCGGAGCCGTTGGCGTGCTGGAGACAGGTTGGACAGCAACGGCGCCGGACTCGTGCAGCGGCGCCAGCGGACCCGCCCCGGCCTGCGCTGCCGGAACTGCGGCTAAGGCTGTCGTGGGGGCTGCGGGCGCGAGCGCGGCGGCATCCTGCCCGCGCTGCGCGCGGGCCGCCAATCGGCCGCCGCGGAAAGCCAGGGCACGCCAACCGCCCGCCAGCACGACATAGGGTTCGCGACGCACATAGGGCAAGGCGCGCTCGCCTTCGGGACCCACTCCGAAGATCGCCGGCAGCGCCTGACCCGGCGCAAACTGCAGCCAGGTTTCCCGGCCGTCGTCAAACACCTGCATCGGCGCGACGGCGGGGTCGCCTGACAAGTGCCAGTCAAAGCGAAAGCCCTGCTCGGCCGGTCCCGAGGCCTGCCAGGAGGTGCCCGCCGGCCGTTTGGCCAGGGGCATCGTGCAGCCTGCCAAGCCTGACAAGCTCGCCGCCAGAAAGAGTATTCGAACCATGCCTCACCGCAAGCAAAAGGCGAACCGGAAGCGGATCGCGGTGAAGACATGGTGTCGCAAGGCCAGGCGCCGCAACAGACTGGCATGTACGCAGGGCGAAAAAAAGCCCGGTTCGAAAACCGGGCTTCCTGGCCTTGCAGGCGTGGCGTTTAACGCTGCGTCGCGATGCTGCGGGCCTGGTTGGCGGCGTTGTTCAGGGCCGAGACCGGTGGGGTCTTGCCTTCCAGCGCGTCGTTGAGCTGCTGGTTGAACACGGGTTCGATGCGGTCATAGTTGGCCATGCGGAAACCGCGGCTGTTGGCGGCCGGACGCGTGCTCATCGAAGCCACCACGGCTTGGGCGCCCGGGATGCTCTTGTAGAACGACACGTCGGACGCGCGGAACGCGGCTTCGGTCAGCGGCAGATAGCCGGTGCGCTGGTGCCATTCCGCCGCGATGACGGGCTTGGACAGCCAGGCCAGGAACTGCGCGGTGGCCTTTTCTTCGGCTTGCGGACGGCCTTCAAGCGCCCACAGCGCCGAACCGCTCACGAACGGCTGGCCGCCGGTCTGGGTGGCCTGGTCGTAGTAAGGCAGCGGCGCCACGCCGAACGACAGGCCCTTGGTGGTCAGGAACTGGCCAAACGAGCCCGAATTGCCGGTCAGGACCGCGCATTCGCCCTTGGCAAAGAGCTTGTCGGCGCTGCTGTCGGCCGTGTGGGCCATGAACAGCAGCGAACGCTTCCAGCTGACCATCAGCGAGATGTGGCGCATGTAGAGCGTGTCGAATTGCATGGCAGGCGCCGCGCTCTTCTTGGTGATCGCATCCAGGCCGTTGTTGTTGCTGGTGAACTGCTGGTTGTTCACAGGCGCCAGGTTTTCCAGGTGGATCGATACCTGGTCGCTGGAGGCGTAGGGACAATCCAGGTCCGCCACATCGCGCAGCTTGAGCAGTTCGCCTTGCAGGGCGGTCCAGGTGCGCGCGGGCTTGTTGGGATCGAGGCCGGCCTTCTTGTAGGCGGCGGTGTTGTAGAACATCACCGGCACTTCGGCCATCCAGGGGAAGGCCAGCAGGCGGCCCTTGCCGTCGCGGATGAAGCTGCTGGTGGCCGGCACGAACCAGTTCAGGTCCTTGACGGGGTACTTGGCCAGCAGTTCATACATCGGCAGGATGGCCTTGTGCTCGGCCACGACTTCCGGCGAATGGTTGTCGTTCAGTTGCACCAGGTTCGGGGCCTTCTTGGCCTTGACCGCCGCGGTAGCTTCCTGTTGCAGGGCAGCTTGCGAGGCAAAGCCGCGCAGGGTCACTTTGACCTGGTCCTGCTCTTTGTTGTACTGCTTGGCCAGCTTTTCGAATTCGGCCTTGTTGGCGTCGGGCAGCGTGTGCCAGACCTGGATCTCGACGGGTGCGGCATTGGCCGCGCCCGCTACCGCCATGGCGGCGCCAAACACCCATGCCCGCCGGCTGGCGAACATCGCGCGGGCAACGCCCGCCAATTGCAATTTCTTCATAGGTTCATAGACCAAGAAAAGGGAATTCCGGTTCTGGACGACGTCCGCTGAGCAGGTCTGCCAGAGCCCGGCCCGAGCCAACGCCCATCGTCCAACCGAGAGTACCGTGTCCAGTATTGATATACAAATTGGGGATACGGCTGCGGCCGACGATAGGCACGTTCGAGGGGGTGGACGGGCGCAAGCCCGACCAATAACTGACGCGTTCGAAGTCGAGCGCGTCGGGAAAGAGTTCGCGGGCCAGCCGCGTCATGGCCTCGCAGCGGCCGGTGTTCAGGCCGCGGGAATAGCCGGACAGTTCGGCGGTGCCCGCCATGCGCAGGCGATCGCCCAGGCGCGAGAACACCACTTTGTGGCTGCTGTCGGTGAGACTGACCGTCGGCGCGCCATCGGGCTTCAAGACCGGGAAGGTCGCCGAGTAGCCCTTGGCCGGGTAGACGTTGCAAGGAATGCCCAGCGGACGCACCAGCGACGGGCTGAAACTGCCCATGGCCACCACGTAGGCGTCGGCAACAAGGGTGCCGTAGCGGCCGTCGGGCTCGATCAGTTCGACACCCTGCACCGTGCCGCCTTGGGTGATCAGACGCGTGACGCGGGTGCTGTAGCGGAATTCGACGCCGGCTCGCGCGCAGCGCTCGGCCAGTGCGACCGTGAACAGATGAACGTCGCCGCTTTCGTCTTCGGGGGTGAAATCCCCCCCGACGATGGTATTGCGATGGGGTGCCAGGGCCGGTTCGATCGCAATGACCTCATCGGTGGACACCACGCGGCGCTCGACGCCGAAATCGCGCATCAGGCCTGCGGCCCGTTGCGAGTTTTCGAATTCGTGGGGATCACGGTAGAAATTGAGGATGCCGCGCTCGAGGTGGTCGTATTCGATGCCAAGCTCGGCGCGCATGGTGCGCAACGTGGCACGGCTGTATTCGGCCATGCGGACCATGGCACGGATGTTCGGCGCCAGCCGCCCCGGCAGGCATTCACGCAGAAAGGCCAGGCCCCACATCCATTGCCGCCAATCCAGTTGGGGGCGGAACAACAGCGGGGCGTCGTCCTGGAACATCCATTTGAGCAATTTCAGGGGCGCCTGCGGATTGGCCCAGGGTTCGGCGTAGGACACCGATATCTGGGCGCCGTTGGCAAGGCTGGTTTCCTGGGCGGGTCCGGTGCAGCGGTCGATGACCACGACGTCGTGGCCTGCCTGGCTAAGCCACCAGGCGCTGGAAATTCCGATGATGCCGCTACCCAATACCGCTACTTTCATGCCCGCATTGCTCCTTGCGTACCCACTGGATCCGCGGACACGATGTCCGCGCCCCGCGGCAAGCCGCTGCCAAGGTGACATCGCAGTTTACCCCGACGCCCCGCCCTCGCCTACGGCTGAAAACATCAAAAAAAGGGGCAGAATCCTTCAGCCTGAAACCGGCCGTCGGTTCGCCCCTTTTGATTGCGCACGCCTGGAATGGATCAGGGCGCGGCTTTGGCCAGGTCGGCCTCGGACGTGAAGGCGTCCGCGTAGAACTCCTCGGGCGGCAGGCCGCGCTGGGCGCTGAATTCGCGCCGGGCGGCGTCGACCATGGGCGGCGCACCGCAGGCGTACACCTGGTACCCCGACAGATCGGCAATGTCGTGCAGGACAGCTTCGTGGACAAAGCCGTCACGGCCCGTCCAATTGTCTTCCTGCAGTGCATTGGACACCACCGGCACGTAGCGGAAGTCCGGCAGCGCCTCGGTCCACGATTGCGCCAGCGCATCCATGTACAGGTCGCGCGGGCGGCGACCGCCCCAATACAGCGAGACGGGGCGGCGGATGTTCTTGTGAATCATGTGTTCGACGATGGCCTTGACGGGCGCAAAGCCCGTGCCGCTGGCCAACAGGATGATGGGCTTGTCGCTGTCTTCGCGCAGGAAGAACGAGCCGAACGGGCCCTCGAGGCGCAGGATTTCGCGCTCTTTCATCTGCGTGTCGCCAGCACCGAACACGTGGTCGGTGAACAAGCCGCCCGGCATGTGGCGGATGTGCAGTTCCAGCGGGCTGCCGGTATGCGGCGCGCCGGCCATCGAATAGCTGCGGCGGCGGCCATCCTTAAGGATCACTTCGATGTACTGGCCGGCGTAATAGCGGAACTGCTCGGATGCGGGCAATTGCAGCTTGAGCACGGTGACGTCGGGCGCAGCGCGTTCCATGGTCTGCACGCGAGACGGCAGCTTGCGGATCTGGATGTCGCTGGCCAGGCGAACCTCGGTGGATTCGACCACCAGGTCGGAGGCAGGCCGCGCCTGACAGAACAGCGTGTAGCCGTCGGCCAGTTCCTCGGGCGACAGGATCTGCGCGGGATATTGACCGGCGTCGAACTCCCCGGACACCACTTTGCCCTTGCAGGTGGAGCAGGCGCCGTTGCGGCAGCTATAGGGCAGCACGATGCCCGCGGCCAGGGCGCCGTCGAGCACGGTCTGGCCGGGCTCGACCGGGAATTGATGCTTGCTGGGTTGAATGATGACCTGGAAGCTCATGATGAAACGTATCAGGGTTGACGGAGCGCCGCCTGGCGCTCCGCCCGGCCCGGCCTCAGGCCGGGAACTTGCGGATTTCCTTGACGCGGTTGGCGTCGTCCACCAGCACGACCTGCGGCTTGTGGCCAGCGGATTCTTCTTCCGACATCGGCCCGTAGGTGCAGATGATCATCAGATCGCCGACCTGGGCACGGCGCGCGGCGGCGCCGTTCAACGAGATGACGCCGCTGCCGCGGGCCGCCTTGATGATGTAGGTGTCGAAGCGTTCGCCGTTGTTGATGTTGTAGAGCTCGATGCGTTCGAACTCGCGCATGCCGGCAGCGTCCAGCAGGTCTTCGTCGATGCCGCAAGAGCCTTCGTAGTGAAGGTCGGCTTCGGTGACCGTGACGCGGTGCAGCTTTGCCCGCAGCATGATGCGTTGCATGATAGAAATATCCTGGTTTCGCGTACCGGCGCGCGAAGTGATGCAATGAATGCGAATATGCCTGCGGGCAGGTAGTTCCGCCGGCCAAGAACCGCGCGGCACCCGGTTTCTGCCGTCGGAAGCCCGTATTCTATAATTTTTGCCGCGATGGAACGCCCTGCTGGCCGCGCCCAAAGCCACTTGGCGGCATTTGCCATCCAAAATGGCAGCATTGGCCATCGTCATGGCCCGAAAACGTCCATCGCCCGGCGTGCACTGGGCCCCGGAAAAACCGGGCTGAACCGACCGGGCCAGGCCCGGCGCGATGTCAGAAATCCAGTTCGATCTCGACCCCGTCGCCCACTTTCAGGCGGGCGCCCGCGGGCGCATCGACGATGGCATTCTGGCCGAACACCACCCCGATATCCAGGTTGCGGTAACCCGCCAGCGTGCGGCCGGGTTCGTCGTACTGCACGGCGGTGCGCTGATCGATATCGGGAATCGAGCAGCGGGTGCACGGCTTGACGAACGCCATGCTGACCGGCCCGGCGGTGATCATGGCGGTGTGGTCTTCCTCGAAGGCCTCCCACTCCCCTTGCACGACGATATTCGGCCGGAAACGGTCCATCGACACCGGCGCCACGCCCTTGGCCTGCAATCGGGCATTCAGGTCGTCCAGCGATGCCTGGTTGGCCACCAGTAGCGGGAACCCGTCGGCGAAACCGAAGAAATGATCGCCGCCAAAGGTATCGGCCAGGGCCGGGTGGCCGTCGGTCCACCTGTCCACCCATTCGGCCTTGGCCGGGCGGGCCGCGGCCTCGTCCACCTTGTACAGGCGGCATGGCGTCTTGAGGAATGCCGAACACCATTCGGCCGCTGCCTCGCCTTCGCGACGTGCGTCGATGAAGTCCTTCCAGACGCCCACCGATTCCACGCCGGCCTGCAGGCCGGAACCATCCAACGGCACCTCCAGGTCCGCCATGCCGGGCGCCGACAGACGCAGCGAATCGGCCGTGAGCGCGGTGCGGATCAACGCCATGGCAGGCCATTGACGCTGCGTCATGAACTGGCCGTCGGCACCGATCACCATCCAGCGGCGGTCATGCGCCAGCCCGGCGCGGTCCACCGGCGACTCGGCCAGATCGATACCGGCACAGGATTTGATCGGATAGATATGCAGGCTGAGGATGCGGGCGGACATGGCAGGAATGCGGTCGTGGAAAAGAGCGGCAAAGCATAGCGGATGGACGAAAAAAAGCCCAGGCGGACCTGGGCTGAGAGAATGAAGCCCCCGCGGGGGGCAGCAAGCGCAAAGCGCGCGGCGTGGGGGCCCTCAACCAACCAGTTTCAGGGCATCCAAGGGCGTCACCGCCTTGAACGCCTTGCGCGTGGCGATGTGCTCGGGGCGCGGGGTCAGGCCGTACTTGGGCGGCTCCAGCGTGTTTTCCATGCTGTTGTAGACCATGAACACGTTCGACCGGGGCCACGGCGAAATGTTGCTGTTCGAGCCGTGCATGGTGTTGCAGTCGAAAAACACCACCGAACCGGCCTTGGCGGTCATGGAGCGGATACCGCCCTGCTCGACCAGCAATTGCAGGCTGACCGGGTCCGGCACGCCATACTCCTGCTTCTTGAGCGATTGCTTGTAATGCTCATTGGGCGTTTCGCCAACGCAGGAAATGAACTGGCGGTGCGACCCGGGCACCAGCATCAGCGGCCCGTTGCAGTCGTTGTTCTCGGTCAGCAGCACCGAGCAGCTCAGCGCACGCATCGACGGCATGCCGTCTTCCACGTGCCAGGTCTCGAAATCCGAATGCCAGTAGAACTCCTTGCCCTTGAAGCCAGGCTTCATGTTGGCGCGGGACTGGTGAATATAGACTTCGGACCCCAGGATCTGGCGGGCCACGTTGACCAGTCGCGGATCACGCACCAGGCGTGCCAGCACGGGGTTCAGCACGTGCACCATGAAGATGGAACGCACCGCATTGCTGCCGGGCTCGGTGATCGATTCTTCGCGACGGATGATCGACGGGTCGCGCGTCATGCGCTCGACCTCGGCCGACAGTGCGCGCACCTCGGCTTCCGAGAACAGGTCTTCGAGCAGCAGGAAGCCGTCGCGCTCGTAAGCGCCGATCTGCTCGCCGCTCAGGGCGTTGGCATAGCGGCCGTCGCCGTAGACCACGGGGTCCTGGCGGGAAATGATGGCGGAACTGCGATCCGTACGGGAGGCGTACGGATCCTGTGCAGGTGAGATCATGCGAACCTCCTTGTATCAGGCCGCTTTCGCGTGGGCTTCAGGCAAGGCGTAGACGCCCTCTTTGTCGTGCACTTCCTGGCCCGTCAGCGGCGGGTTGAAGACGCAGATGACCCGCAGCGGCTCCTTGCCGCCGCACAGCCAGTGCTCGTCATGCTCGTTAAGCGCATAGACCACGCCCGGCCCCAGGTCGTATTTCTTGCCGTCGGCAATGGTCTCGATCGAGCCGTCGCCTTCGATGCACCACACCGCTTCCAGGTGATTCTTGTAGTGGATATGGGTGCGGCCGCCCGGGAAGATGGTGGTCTCGTGGAAGGAAAATCCCATGCCGTCCTTTTTCAGCAGCACACGGCGGCTGACCCAGGTATCGGTGCGGACTTCATCGGCGGTTCCGATCACATCTTTGACATTACGTACGATCATTGACGTTTTCCTCCAAATTTGAGAATGCGGGCGGACTGCCCTTCTTCAGCCAGCGCGTCGGCCACGCTGGCCTCGATCACATCCAGGCCCTTGGTGAGCAGCTCTTCCTCGATGGTCAAGGCGGGCAGCAGCTTCAGGACCTCATCGTGTGCGCCCGACGTTTCGATGACCACGCCGCGCTTGAACGCGTTGGCGGCGATACGGTTGGCCAGCGCGGGGGTGCTGTTGCACACCAGGCCCTGGATCAGGCCGCGGCCACGCACCGACAGGCCGGCGTTGGGATAGCTGTGGACCAGGTTTTCCAGCCAGTCGCGCACCAGGCGCTCCTTGCGCTGGATGTCGGCCGTGAAGGCGGTGTTGGCCCAATAGGTTTCCAGGGCCTGCGTGGCGGTGACGAAGGCCAGGTTGTTGCCGCGGAACGTGCCGCTGTGCGCGCCCGGCTTCCAGATGTCGAGTTCGGGCTTCATCAGCACCAGGGACATCGGCAGGCCAAAGCCCGATAGCGACTTGGACAGCGTGATGATGTCGGGGCGGATGCCGGCGGCCTCGAAGCTGAAGAACGTGCCGGTGCGGCCGCAGCCCACCTGGATGTCGTCCACGATCAGCAGCATGTCGTGGCGCTTGCACAACTTGTCCAGTTCTTTCAGCCAGCGCAGCGTCGCCACGTTGACGCCGCCCTCGCCCTGCACCGTTTCCACGATGACGGCGGCGGGCTTGTCCATGCCGCTGCTGGGATCTTCCAGCATGCGCTCCAGGTAGGCCATGGTGTCCACGTCCGGCCCGAAGTAGCCGTCGTAGGGCATGAAAGTGGTGTTGGCCAATGGATAGCCGGACGCATCTCGGAACTTCATGTTGGCTGTCACCGCCAGCGAACCGCCGCTGACGCCGTGAAAGCCGTGCGTGAAGGAAATCACATTGGGCCGCCCTTTCACCTGGCGCGCGATCTTCAGCGCCGCCTCGACCGCATTGGTGCCGGTGGGGCCGGTGAATTGCAGGGTGTACTGCCAGTTGCGCGGCTTGAGCAGCACGCGGTCAACGGTCTCGAGGAATTTCTTCTTGGCGCTGGTGGCCATGTCCAGGCCGTGCACCACGCCATCGGACTGCACGTATTCGAGCAGCTTTTCCTTCAGCACCGGATTGTTGTGGCCGTAATTCAAGGTGCCGGCGCCGCTGAAGAAGTCGATGTATTCGCCACCGTCCTCATCGACCAGCGTCGAGCCCCTGGCCTGGCTGAAGATCACGGGAAACGAACGGATGTAGCCCCGTACTTCCGACTCCATCCGGTCAAAGATTTTCAAGTCCATGTGATTAATCCTCCCTTTCATCTCATAAGTTGACAGACGGCCAGAGCCCCTCCGCATGCGCGCCAGGCGCATCCGGACCAGAACAGCCATCCCGGTTTTCGATAGGACCCGCTGCGTTCCCGCCTTACGGCGCGGGCAATGAGAAGGGGCCTATCCTCAACAACATCTCGTCGTCGTGGTCCGCGCCGCCGAACAGTTGCCGATCGAAGAACGGCTGCTCGGAAACGTGGGCGCCCAGCTCGCCGGCCAAGCCGGCGAAAGTGCGGCGCGATGCCTGGTTGTCAGGCGCCACCGTGGTTTCAAGATGACGAACATGCTCGAGCCCCTTGCGTCGCAAGAGCTCCCGAAGCATGGCGCGGCCTAACCGTTGGCCGCGTGCGCGGGTGTGCACGGCGACCTGCCAGACGAACAACACGTCAGGCCTGTCGACAAGCACGTAAGCGGAGATAAATCCATCGATGCGTCCTCCGGCGCTTTCGGCCAGGACGCAGGTGCCGCGGTTGTGCTCGCACAGGAGCAGGTACGCGTATAGGGAATTCACATCGAGTGGCGGGCACTCGGAGATAAGCTGGTGGATCGCGGCGCCGTCTTTGCGGCGGGGCTCACGCAGGAGATGCGTTTCGCTGCCCGCCGCCGGCGCCACGGCACTTGAGTTGATGGGGTCGATCAGTTCGTTTGTTCTCATACAACCAGTCCCGATTCGGGAGGCGCCCCGCCGGTGGGCACCTCGAGGATGGGCGACGACACGTCGCCATGGGTATCCGTTGCGACTCCGCTTTCTTCTTCCATCAGCGCCACGATGCGCTCGAGCGACAACGTGATGGTGGCCTGCTCCAGCTCGGGCAAGGCGTTCAACGCGTCGGCCAGGTGCTTTTGCAGCGGCGACGGCGCCTGCTGCGCGAGCTCGCGGCCGGCGTCGGTGGCGGTCACGAAGACGATGCGGCGGTCTTCGCGGCCGCGCTCGCGGCGGATCAGGCCCTTGTCTTCCAGGCGGTCGAGAATGCCGACGACGGTGCTGGGGCTGACATGGATTTCGCGGCTGATCGCGGTGGCCGTCAGCGGGCCATTCGCGATGACCGTGCGCAGGCACATCAGCTGCGGCGCCGTGATGTGGCTCACCGCAGACAACTGGCGCGAATGCAACGCGATGGATCGCGTGATTCGGCGCAGCGCCCGCAAGATGCGCAGGTCGTACTGCTGCGAGGGGTCGGTTACGGTCTGTTTATTCATGACTGAATTAGTTCAGCTAAATTGATTTCTATACGAATGATATGGGTGACCTATCCCTGTGTCAAACCCCATCACCGGCCATTTTGTAATCATTTTCGCGCTATTTGCCGGCATGTCCCCAAGGGCATTCCCAGGGGGACAGCGACGTTACGGTTTGTCGGAGTTGTCGTACGATTCGCAAATAAAACATCTGTTTTTTACTTCCATATAGATGTAGCATTTGTTTTATTTCGTTCTGTGCACCGACGCCATCGTGACAACCGCCCTGCTGGACCATCTGCGCGAGATCAGCGCAACCCTGCCCGCCGAAATGCTGCGTGCGGCGCGTTGGGTACTGGCCAATCCGGCCCAGGTCGGACTGTGGTCGATGCGACGCCAAGCCCAGGCCGTGGGCGTGTCGCCGGCCACGATGCTGCGGTTGGCCCGCGCCGCCGGGCACGAGAGCTACGAAGCCTTTCGCGCCCCGTTCCAACGAGCCCTGGCCGGCGAGTCCGATGCCAGCTTGCGTGACCGCGCGGCGCGCTTGCAGGCTTCGCACGCGGGCCAAGGCGGCGGCCGCGGCCATGACACCCTGACGCAGCTGCAGACCGAGGCCATGGCCTCGGTCTGGCAGGCCAATGACGAGGCCGCGTTCGATGCGGCCGTCACGGCGTTGCTGGGTGCACGCCAAGTGGGCTTTCTGGGTACGCGTTCCGCGTTCGGCATCGCCTTCCAGATGCGCTACGCCTACCACCTGCTGCGCCGCAATGGCATCCTGATCGACGGCTTGGGCGGCGCGTCTGCCGAAGACGCCGACTGCCTGCAGGAAGGCGATGCGCTGGTGGTGATTTCGCAAGCGCCCTACCCGGCGGCCACCGTGCGACTCACCCGCCAGATCGCCGCGCGCGGCGTGACGGTATTGGCGCTGACCGACAGCGCGGCAGGTCCGGTGGCCCAGGCCGCCAACCACGTGCTGCGCTTTACCCGGCCCGATGATCCGGCGGCGGCGCAAGCGCCCCCCGATGCATCGGCCCAACGCGGACCCGGCTCTTTCTTTCACAGCACCGCGGGCCTGCTGGGCCTGGCCGAACACCTGATCGCGCGCCTGGCGGCCCGCGGCGGCGACGCCGTGCTGCAGCGCCTGGCCGACATCGAAACCCGCCTGCAGGCCGACGGCGCCTATTGGCGCGAACCGACGCGCAAACGCGGCGTCGCCCCCTGAACTTTGCCCCCGCTTCCCCGCTACCGGAGACCCCAGCCATGACCCGCACCCGCGTTCTACACCGTTCCCTGCGCAGCACGCCGCCCGTCGCCGTGCGCGGCCAGGGCGTCTGGCTCTACGACCAGGAAGGCCGCGCCTACCTGGACGGATCGGGCGGCGCGGCGGTCTCCTGCCTGGGGCACAACCATCCCAACGTGCAGGCGGCAATGCATGCGCAGATCGATGCGCTGGCCTACGCCCACACCAGCTTCTTCACCACCGAGGTCGCCGAGGAACTGGCCGGCATGCTGGTCGACGACGCGCCCGCCGGCACTTCGCACGCGTACTTCGTGTCGGGCGGCTCGGAAGCCATCGAGGCCGCGCTGAAGATGGCGCGCCAGTACTTCGTGGAAATCGGCCAGCCGCAGCGCCGCCACATCGTGGCCCGGCGCCAGAGCTATCACGGCAACACGCTGGGGGCCTTGGCGGTGGGCGGCAACGCCTGGCGCCGCGCCCAGTTCGCGCCGCTGCTGATCGATGTCGAACACGTGTCGCCCTGCTACGCCTACCGCGACCAGCGCGCCGGTGAAACCGACGACCAATACGCCGACCGCCTGGCGCAAGAGCTGAACCAGGCTTTTGAACGGCTGGGCCCGGACACCGTGATGGCCTTCGTGGCCGAACCGGTGGTGGGCGCCACATCGGGCGCGGTGACAGCCGTGCCCGGCTACTTTCGCCGCATCCGCGACGTCTGCGACCGCCACGGCGTGCTGTTCATCGCCGATGAAGTCATGTGCGGCATGGGCCGCACCGGCACCTTGTATGCCGTCGAACAGGAAGGCGTGACGCCCGACCTGATCACCATCGCCAAGGGCCTGGGCGGCGGCTACCAGCCGATCGGCGCGGTCATGGCACAGGAACGCATCGTGCAGGCCATCCAGCAAGGCAGCGGCTTCTTCCAGCACGGCCATACCTACCTGGGCCACGCGACGGCCTGCGCAGCGTCGCTGGCGGTGCAGCAGGTGATCCGGCGCGACAACCTGCTGGCGCGAGTACGCACGCAAGGCGAGGGCCTGCGCCAACGCCTGCAACAGGCGCTGGGCGAACATCCGCACGTGGGCGATATTCGCGGGCGCGGCCTGTTCATGGGCGTGGAGCTGGTGCGCGACCGCGCCAGCAAAGAGACCTTCGACCCGGCCCTGTCGCTGCACGCGCGCATCAAGCGCGAAGCCATGGCGCGCGGCCTGATGGTCTACCCCATGGGCGGCACCATCGACGGCCGCCAGGGCGACCACGTGCTGCTGGCCCCGCCCTTCATCATCTTGGACGACGAACTGGATCAGTTGACCGAGCGGCTGGCCGGTGCGATCGACGCGGCCATCGCCGACGCCGGGCGTTGAGGCGGCGCCGGGAGGGGGCCGCCCCGAATCGGCCAATCACCTGACCGCGAGCGGCCCGCCTAGCCGCCCCGCTCCGAAGGCACGCGGCGCCAGGCCGGCCACGCTCCGATGGTCAGGGCGCGCAGGAACCACTCAACCGGACCGTAGGCATGGCGGCGCAGCCACCATGCCGACAATGGCAACTGCGCCGCGAACAGCGCGGTGGCGATCAGCAAGGTCATGCCCGGCGACACGCTGCCGGACAGCCGCCATCCCCAGGCCGTGAACAGCCACGCGCACACCACCGATTGCATCAGGTAATTGGTCAAGGCCATGCGGCCGGCCGGCGCCAGCCAGCGGGCCAGGCAGGCGCCGGGACGCGTGCGCATCGCCAGCAGCAGGGCCGCGGCGTACGACATGCTGAGCAACGATGCGGTGAGCAGGTCCGTGGCCAGGCCCAACGTTTCCCATACCCGGGGCGTCGCGTGCAGGGTGGTGGTGGCGTAGATGGCGGACCCCGCCAGTCCTGGCAAAACGCCCAGCGCGCACAACAGCCACAGCACGCGCGGCTCGCGCCAGGGGTTGGCCAATGCCTGCCGGCGCCCCAGGGCGTAGCCCACCAGGAACATGGCAAACACGAACGGCCCCTGCACCAGCACGATGGCGGCCCAGAGGGTCGTCGTCAACTCGAGCCAATGCCGAGAGATCGTCGTCATGACCGAACCGCGATAGGCTTCGATCGCGGCCTGGGCGTCGGCGGCCGACACCTTGGCCGCCGCGCGGCTGTACGCTTCGGTGCCGGCCGCATCCAGCAGGCTCAAGGCGCCCAGCGCCGCCCAGGCCAGCGAGACCAGCCCGATAAGCCATAGCGCCCGCCGCAACGCCCGGCTGGGCGCCATGCCGCGGCAGGCCATCAATATCAGGCCCAGCAGCGCATAGGTCAGGAGGATGTCGCCCTGGTAGAACAGCACGGCATGCGCCAGGCCCAGCGCCGCCAGCCCCAGCAGCCGTCGGGAAAAACGCGGCGCGAACGCGGCCCCGCTGCGTTCGGCCGCGGCCATCTGCAACGTGAAGCTGTAGCCGAACAGGAACGAAAACAGCAGGTAGAACTTGGTCTCGAACAGCCACGCAATCAGCCAGCCGACCACGTGGTCCTGCACCCGGGAAAATTCGGGATGGGGGATCCCGCTGGCGTAGAAGGGCGAGGCGAACACGCCGATATTGACCACCAGGATGCCGAACAGCGCGAAGCCGCGCAGTGCATCCACGTGCGCCAGCCGTTGGGGCGCGGCGCCCTGCTGCCCCGGCGGTCCCGCTTCGGGCGCTTGATGCGGCGCCGCTTGCACAGGCGTGCTCATGCGCCCTCTCCCGCCTTGCCTTTGACCACCGGTGACGGCGGCAGGCACCCTTGCAGCGCGGCATCGAGCAGCCGACCGCCCGCGGCGGCATCGAACTGCGGATCCACCACCGACCGGCTGTAGACCCCGTCAAGCAGCAACAGCAGCATGTCAGCCATTTCCGCGACCGGCCGCGGCAGCGCGGCGGGCGGCAGCGGGCGCCACACGGCCGCCAGCAACGCCGTCAACGCCGCCTTGCGTTCGGCTTCGTTGGCCATGACCAGGGCGTGGACCCGGGGATTGCGCACCGCCTCGGCCAGCACTTCCATTCCCAGCCGCACGAAGCCGGGATCCTGGTACTGCGCCAGGTTGTCGCCCACCCAGCGGGTCAGCGCCAAGCGTGCGTCGGGCTCGGCGTCCACGCCCTGCTGGCGTTCGCGCAGCGTCTCGGTATCCGACGCGATCAGGGCTTCGATGATCTCGGCCTTGCTGGCGTAGTAATGGAACAGGTTGCCCGGGCTCATGCCTGCGCGCGCACAGATCTGCGCGGTGGACGTAGCGTGGAAACCGTTTTCGGCGAAGCAGTCTGCCGCGGCGGCCAGTATCTGGCGGCGGCGCTCGTTCTGCCTGGCAGGATCTATTTTTCGCATGATATGGCGCGGTGACGTCCGTGAAGGGTGATGCTTTATTAATAGACTGATTGATCTATCTATTAAATACCGCCACCCCGCCCCGGGTCAAGCCAGCCGTGCCGATGGCCAGGAAGCCCGCGCAAGGCCCTAGCCACGCCAATGAAAAAAGCGGCCCCCTCAGGGGCCGCCTTCATGGATGCCGCGCATCCCGCCGCAATCAGCCCAGCACGGGCGACAGCAACGGTTGCTTGGGCCGCACATCCAGCGCCCGGCCCTTGCGTGCGCGCTTGCCGACATAGATTGCCAACGCGTCGCCGACCAGGATGTCTTCGGTGTGCTTGTTGCGATAGATGCCCGCGGCGCGCAGGCCGAGCGCACCGATCGGCACGGTCTGGTCGAGCTTGTCCGCGCCATCCAGGCCCATCAGGATGGTGCCGCGGCCGCCGCCGGACAGCGCCTTGACCTCGTCCAGCCCGAACACCAGGAACTTGCCCTTCTGCGACAGCAGGGCCAGCTGCTTGGCGCCGTCGAACAACGGCACGGGGTGCAGCAGTTCATCGCCCGCTTCCAGCGTGATGAATTGCTTGCCGGCGCGCTGACGGCTGACCATGTCCGACAGCTTGGCCGAGAAGCCATAGCCGCCGCGCGTGGCCAGCAGCCAGCGGCTGTCAGGCGCCGCCGCGATGGTGTGCACGATGCGCGAACCGCTTTCCAGGTCGATCATGGTGGTGACCGGCTGGCCGTCGCCGCGCGCCGACGGCAGGCTGGCCACCGGCACCGAATAGACCCGGCCGTTGTCGCCCATCGCGATCAGCGTGTCGGTGGTGCGGCATTCGAAAGCGCCGTACATGTCGTCGCCCTGCTTGAAGGCGAATTGCGACTTGTCGTGGCCGTGGCCTTGGCGGGCACGCAGCCAGCCCTTTTGCGACACCACCACGGTCACCGGCTCGTCCAGCACCTTGGTTTCGAGCACGGCGCGTTCGGCGGTTTCGATCAGGGTGCGGCGGTCGTCGCCATACTGCTTGGCGTCGGCCTCGATTTCCTTGATCAGCAGGCGCTTGAGGCTGTTGGGGTTGTCCAGCAGCTCTTGCAGCGCAAGCTGGTCCTTGCGCTTTTCTTCAAGCTCTTTCTCGATCTTGAAGCCTTCCAGGCGCGCCAGCTGACGCAGGCGCATTTCCAGGATGTCTTCGGCCTGACGCTCGGACAGCTTGAAGCGTTCCATCAGGGCCGCGCGCGGCTCGTCGGATTCGCGAATGGTCTGGATGACCTCTTCGACGTTCAGGTAGACCACCATGCGGCCTTCCAGCACGTGGATGCGGTCGATGACCTTGTCCAGGCGGAAGCGGGTGCGGCGCACGACGGTGTGGGTGCGGAATGCCAGCCATTCGACCAGGACATCGCGCAAGCCCTTCTGGCGTGGACGGCCATCGGTGCCGATGCAGACCAGGTTGATCGAGGCGCTGCTTTCCATGCTGGTCTGGGCCAGCAGGGTGTTGACGAATTCGTCGCGATCGACGCGCGAGGTCTTGGGTTCGAACACCAGGCGCACCGCGGCATCCTTGCCGGATTCGTCGCGCACGGCGTCCAGCAGGTTCAGCATCACGGCCTTGGCCTGGGTCTGCTCGGGCGTCAGGCTCTTCTTGCCGCTCTTGACCTTGGGGTTGGTGATTTCCTCGATTTCCTCGAGCACCTTCTGGCCCGAGGTGCCCGGCGGCAGTTCGGTGACCACCAACTGCCACTGGCCGCGCGCCATTTCCTCGAACGTCCAGCGGGCCCGCACTTTCAGCGAACCGCGGCCGCCCGCGTAGATCTGCGCAATGTCGGCAGCGGGGGTGATGATCTGCCCGCCCCCGGCGAAATCAGGGCCGGGAATCATGCCGTAGAGTTCGGCGTCCGGCAGTTGCGGGTGCTTGATCAACGCCACGCAGGCCTGCGCGACCTCGCGCAGGTTGTGCGGCGGAATCTCGGTAGCCATGCCGACCGCGATGCCCGATGCGCCATTGAGCAGCATGACGGGCAGGCGCGCCGGCAGCATCTGGGGCTCTTGCTGGCTGCCGTCGTAGTTGGGCACGAAATCGACCGTGCCTTCGTCCAGTTCGTCCAGCAGCAGCTTGGCGATGGGCGTCAGGCGCGCTTCGGTGTAGCGCATCGCCGCAGCGTTGTCGCCGTCGCGCGAGCCGAAGTTGCCCTGGCCGTCGATCAGCGGGTAGCGCAGGGAAAAATCCTGCGCCATCCGCACCATGGCGTCGTAGGCCGCCTGGTCGCCGTGGGGGTGATATTTGCCCAGCACATCGCCCACGACGCGCGCGGATTTCACCGGCTTGGCCCCCGCGGCCAGGCCCATGGCCTGCATTGCGTACAGGATACGGCGCTGCACGGGCTTTTGCCCGTCGCCCACGTCCGGCAGGGCCCGGCCCCGCACCACGGATACTGCGTAGTCCAGATAAGCCTGTTCGGCATAGCGCGCCAGGGTGATGGCGGCATCGCCGCCCTCTTCGGGTGCGGCGTCGAACAAACCGTGTTGATTGCTGTCGGTCATGATGGTTTCAGGTAGACAAATTCATTGAAACGGCGTCATTGGGAACGCGCGGCGTCCAGCAGCTGGATATCGGCCACGTGCTCGCGCAATTGGGCGCGCACGGCGTCCAGCGTCGCGGCGTCTTGCCCGCGCTTGGGGATGATCACGCCCTGCAGGGTGCCCAGGATGACGTAGAGGTGCTGCGGCGTTTCCTCGACCCGCCGCACATCGCCCCAGGGGAGCTGCCCGGACGCGCCGGCAACGGTGTCGTCGATGCCTGCCGGCCCGAAGACCAGTTGATGGCGCCCCAGGAACAGGCCGTCGGGCTGCTTGGCCAGCATGCGTCGCGTGTTCATGCGCACCAGCCCCGGCAGCACGAACTCGTAGGCCAGCGCCAGCAACACCAGAATGCCCAGGCCCACGGCCAGGCCCTCGAAGTACACGGGCAGCATCAGGCCCCAGTTGGGCCCATTGCCGCCCCAGGTCTGCCAGGCCAGGTACGCGAACAGCACCACGATCATCAGCACCGCAAAGCGCAGGTGCGAGCGGTAGCGACGACGGCGCAACTCCGGCCGCTTGTAGACATACGCCGAGAAATCGGCGTAGTCGTCGGCCGTGAGGTCGACCGCCATGGACGCGGGCGGCAACGCCATCAGATGTCGAGCTCCGCCAGGTTGCCCTTTTCTTCGATCCAGGCGCGGCGCTGCGACGATTCGCCCTTGCCCATCAGCATGTCGAACATGCGGGTGGTGTCTTCGGGGGTCTGGTCGCCATAACCCACGGGCAGCAGCCGGCGCGTGTCCGGGTTCATGGTGGTTTCCCACAGCTGTTCGGGGTTCATTTCGCCCAGGCCCTTGAAGCGGCTGACCGCCCAGGCGCCTTCGCGCGAGCCTTCCTTGCGCAGCTTGTCCTGCGCGGCTTCGAGCTCGCCTTCGTCCAGGCAGTAGATCTTGCGCGCCGGACGCTTGCCCTGCGCCGGAACATCCAGGCGGAACAGCGGCGGCTTGGCCACGAACACATTGCCGGCTTCGACCAGCTTGGGGAAGTGCTTGTAGAACAGCGTCAGGAGCAGCACCTGGATGTGCGAGCCGTCGACGTCGGCGTCAGACAGGATGCAGATGCGGCCATAGCGCAGGCCGGACAGGTCCGGCGTGTCGTTGGGCCCGTGGGGGTCCACGCCGATGGCGACGGAAATGTCGTGGATTTCGTTGTTGGCGAACAGGCGGTCGCGGTCGACTTCCCAGGAATTGAGCACCTTGCCGCGCAGCGGCAGGATGGCCTGGAATTCCTTGTCGCGACCCATCTTGGCCGACCCACCAGCCGAATCACCCTCGACCAGGAAAACTTCGGTCCGGGTGGCGTCGCTGGATTCACAGTCGGTCAGCTTGCCCGGCAGCACGGCCACCCCGGAACTCTTGCGCTTTTCGACCTTCTGCGCCGAACGCTGGCGCGCCTGCGCCTGGCGAATGGCCAATTCAGCCAGCTTCTTGCCGTATTCCACATTGCTGTGCAGCCAGAGATCGAGCGCGCTCTTGGAAAAGCCGCCCACCAGGCGAACCGCGTCGCGGCTGTTCAGGCGTTCTTTGATCTGGCCCTGGAATTGCGGGTCAAGCACCTTGGCCGACAGCACGAAGCTGGCGCGGGCGAACACGTCTTCGGGCAGCAGCTTCACGCCCTTGGGCAGCAGGCTGTGCAGTTCGGCAAAGCCCTTGACCGCACCAAACAGGCCTTCTCGCAGGCCGGATTCGTGCGTGCCGCCGGCCGGCGTGGGAATCAGGTTGACGTAGGACTCGCGCACGGCGTTGCCGTCTTCGGTCCAGGCCACGACCCACTGGGCGCCCTCGCCTTCGGCGAAGTTCTCGTGGTCGGCGCCGGCGTATTGCTCGCCTTCGAAGAACGGCACCATCAGTTCGGCGCCGGACAGCGCCTCGGCCAGGTAGCCGCGCAGGCCGTCCTGGTACTGCCAGGTCTTGGTGTCGCCGGTCTTTTCATTGACCAGCAGCACCTTCACGCCCGGCAGCAGCACGGCCTTGCTGCGCAACAGGTGGGTCAGCTCGCCCAGCGGAATATTGGGGCTGTCGAAATACTTCGCGTCAGGCCAGACCCGCACGCGGGTGCCCGACTTCTTGCGGCCGCCCTGGTCATAGGGCGCCAGGGGTTCGGCGACGTCGCCCCCCTTGAAGACCAGGCGGTTGACCGCCCCGTCGCGCCAGACCACGACTTCAAGGCGGGTAGCCAGGGCATTGGTGACGGATACGCCGACGCCGTGCAGGCCGCCCGAAAACGCATAGGCGCCGCCGCCGGCCTTGTCGAACTTGCCGCCTGCGTGCAGGCGGGTGAACACCAGCTCCACCACGGGCGCGTGTTCTTCGGGGTGCAGGCCGACGGGAATGCCGCGGCCGTCATCTTCGACGGAAACGCTGCCATCGATGTGCAGCGTGACCTGTATCTGTTTGCCGTAGCCCGCCAGGGCTTCGTCTGCGGCGTTATCAATGACCTCCTGCACGACGTGCAGGGGGTTTTCGGTGCGGGTGTACATGCCCGGGCGCTGGCGCACGGGCTCCAGCCCCTTCAGGACGCGGATGGACGCCTCGTTGTAACGTGGAGTGGCCAAGTTATCCCCAACATCTGTGGAAAAAAACCGACATTTTACGGATAAGCCCAGATTCTGCGCGGCTCCGGGTGGAATGCGCACGACCTGACCAGCTCCGAATTCGGTAGGATGACGATAGACACAGCGAGCGTAGCCGGGTTCAACCAACCCGATCACGACAACTGCGCCGCAACATCCTACACAAAAGCGGCAAACCCTGTTGTTATAAACAGTGGTATGACTGTCGTTATTGACAGTGGTATGCTTTAATCCATTCCACAAACAAGAACAACGGCAAGGCGCGTCCCTTTTTTCGCGCCTTTTGCTGCCGAACCGAGAATCACCATCATGAGCGACCAAATCAAGAACGTCAGTGACGCGAGCTTCGATGCCGATGTGTTGAAATCCGGCCAGCCGGTGCTGGTGGACTACTGGGCTGCCTGGTGTGGCCCCTGCAAGATGATTGCCCCGATCCTGGAAGAAGTCGCCACCGAGTACGCAGGTCGCCTGACGATCGCGAAGCTGAACGTGGACGAAAACCAGGGCACTGCCTCCAAGTACGGCATCCGCGGCATTCCCACCCTTATGCTCTTTAAAGACGGCCAGGCTGCCGCCACCAAGGTTGGCGCGCTGTCGAAGTCGCAACTCACCGCATTCCTGGACGGCGCGTTGTAAACTGCGTGCTGTGAACGAAGGCGCCGCCCTGGTGGCGGCGCTCATTCAATACCGCGCGAGCCCGTCCGTGGCGCGCCGCCAGAACCCTCCTTTACTTTTCCCCCACCACTCACCGCGATGCACCTCAACGAACTGAAGGCGCTGCATGTCTCGCAGCTGCTGGAAATGGCCGCTGGCCTGGAAATCGAGAACGCCAACCGCCTGCGCAAGCAGGAGCTGATGTTCGCCATCATGAAACGGCGCGCCAAGCAGGGCGAGCAGATCTTTGGCGACGGCGTGCTTGAAGTCCTGCCCGACGGCTTCGGTTTCCTGCGCTCGCCCGAGACCTCGTATCTGGCCAGCACGGACGACATCTACATCTCGCCCTCCCAGATTCGCCGTTTCAACCTGCACACCGGCGACTCGATCGAAGGTGAAGTGCGCACGCCCAAGGATGGCGAGCGTTACTTTGCGCTGGTCAAGGTGGACAAGGTCAATGGCGTGGCGCCCGAGGCGATCAAGCATCGCATCATGTTCGAGAACCTGACGCCGCTGCACCCGAACCGGACCATGCGTCTGGAACGCGACATCAAGAGCGAAGAAAACCTCACGGGCCGCATCCTCGACGTCTTCGCCCCCATCGGCATGGGCCAGCGCGGCCTGATCGTCGCCAGCCCCAAGTCGGGCAAGACGGTGATGATGCAGCACATTGCGCACGCCATCACCACCAACTACCCCGACGCCGTCATGATCGTCCTGCTGGTGGACGAGCGCCCGGAAGAAGTGACCGAAATGCAGCGCACCGTGCGCGGCGAAGTGGTGGCCTCGACCTTCGATGAACCCGCCACCCGCCACGTGCAGGTTGCGGAAATGGTCATCGAAAAGGCCAAGCGCCTGGTCGAAATGAAGAAAGACGTGGTGATCCTGCTGGACTCGATCACCCGCCTGGCCCGCGCCTACAACACCGTCGTGCCGGCTTCCGGCAAGGTGCTGACCGGCGGCGTGGACGCCAATGCCCTGCAGCGCCCCAAGCGCTTCTTCGGTGCGGCGCGCAACCTCGAGGAAGGCGGTTCGCTGACCATCCTGGGCACCGCGCTGATCGAAACCGGCAGCCGCATGGACGAAGTCATCTACGAAGAATTCAAGGGCACGGGCAACTCCGAAGTCCACCTTGAACGTCGTCTGGCTGAAAAGCGCGTCTACCCGTCGATCAACCTGAACAAGTCGGGCACTCGCCGCGAAGAACTGCTGATCGCGCCGGACCTGCTGCAAAAGGTCTGGGTACTGCGCAAGTTCATCCACGACATGGACGAAGTCCAATCCATGGAATTCATCCTGGACAAGATGCGCGCCACCAAGACCAATGCCGAATTCTTCGACATGATGAAGAAGAAGTAAGCTGCCCAGACGTAAGCCACCCTTACGCGATTGGCATTGATTTGGCGAGGACAGCCCCAGGGCGGTCCTCGCCAAATGCTTTATGGGGCGGCGTTTCGGTCAGCCTTTGAGCCAGCGATCGGCAGGCCTGCGGCGGTGCCCGCATTCGTGCCCGGTGTTCACTGCACCTTGGGATCAGGGAATGGCAACTTGTCCTGGGAGGAACTCGGCTGGGCCTTCCACTTCTTGCCCTGCTTGTAGAAGTCCATCTGGTTCTCGTTGACCACCGCCCCCATCGTCACCGCCACCGTGCACGCCACCTGCCCCGGGTGGGTGGCTTCTTCGGCGGCCACGCAGGTGCCCAGCTTGACCTTGGACGGGCGCGACAAGCCGGTGCCTTCCAGCATGTCGACAATGGCATCCGTGGCCTCGGCAATGGTGGGCAGCACCAGGCTCTGGGCCTGGGCCCAGGCGGAAACGCTCATCAATGCGACCGCCGTTACCACGCGGATCCGGGACTTGGGCATCTGTCAGCTCCATCAGTATTGGGACTGACGCAGCTTATAGGCAGGGCCACGTTGCTGTCTGTACGGTCTGTATCGCAATGTCAGGCCTGGCGCGGGCCGCCCAGATCAGTGTTCGATGAACTCTTCCAGGCTGCGTGGCTTGGGCGTCTGCTTGGGCGCCGGCTTGCCCGAGGCGTCGATGGGATCGATCTGCGGATCGTCCCAGCTACCCGTGACGGCGTATTCCAGGGTCATGGCGCGGGCCAGCGGCTGCTTGAGCAACCATTGCGTCACGAACGCCCCCAGGCCAATCAACGGGTTGACGGCCAGCGCCGTCACCATGGCCGCGCCACTGGCGTCCAGGTTGGGAATGACCACCGCCTTCAGGTTCCAGCGCTCCTGCACGATATTGACGCCGCCGGCCAGCACGATGGCGGCGACCGGGCCATTGAGTTTGTAGCCCTCGGTGGTCAGCGAGCCGTCGGCCATCTTGACCTGACCGCGCACGGTATCGAACGGAAAGCCATCGCGCAGCAAGTTGGTGGGGTTGACGTCCAGCCGGGCCAGGCGCTGCAAGGATTGCAGCGACAGCAACTCGAGCAAGCGGGCCGTGCGCGAGTTCACGTGCATGAAGCGGCCCTTGTCCAGGCTGATCTCGGCGTCGCCGACGATGTCGGCAATATTGTGGGTCCAGGGCAGATTGCGCCAGGTCGCCTTGCCTTTGACGCTGCCCGTGCCGCCTGACACCACGCGTTCGAAGCCGATGCGGTCCATGAAGGCCCCCACGTTCTCGAACTTGGCGGTCGCGTCCACCGTCAGCCCGCGGTCCGGGCCTTCGAGCCGCCAGGCGCCGGTGGCATTCAGTGTGGCGGCGTCGTTGGTGATCGACAGTTTGTCCAGGCGCCATTGGCGGCCCCGTTCCAGATTGGTGCCCAGCACCTGCAATTCGCCCAGGTTCTTGCCATACAGCTTGAATTCCTTGGCTTGCAGGTCGATGGCGGGAATATCGGACAGGTCGCTACCCGACGACAAGGCCTTGTCGGCCTCGTTGGTGTCGTCCGCGCCGCCCAGCGCCAGGTGTTTCAGCCGGGCCGTGATCTGGCCCGCGATGGCGCCCGAAGCCTCGCGCCACGACAGCGAACCGGCCGCCTGGCGCGATTCGATATCCACGCGCCACTGCGCTGGCGCCGGGCGGGTGGCGTACAGGGTCAGGTCGTTCAGGGTGTAGCCGCTGGTGCGCAGGACGCCCGTGGCCAGGCTGACCCGCTCGGGCTGCGGCAGCAGCGGGCGGGCTGCCGGGCGCCCCTTGACCGGGGGCGGACTGAAACCGTCGGACACGGCCTCCCAGGCATCCATGTCCAGTTCGGGCAGGCTGGCGCTCAGGCTCAGGCCGCGTTCGGGCAGGCTGGCCGGTCGGCCGATGCCCAGGGTGCCGCGGGCAAAATACGAGGGCGCGGAATCCGTCGGATCACGTTCGAACAGCGCGTTGATGTTCTCGCCCAGGCTGGCGGTCAGCCAGCGCCGGCCCTTGGCGCCGCGATCCTGTGCAGCGCCCCACTGCAGCTTGAGTGTTTGCGCAGTGGCTGCCGGCTTGCCCACCGGCGCGGGCATGTTGATTGCCATGCCGACCAGATCGGTTTCCATCGACAATTCGACCGAACCGCCTCGCTGATAGCCGACCGCCCCCTTGTAGGCCGCCTTGCCCGAAAAAAGCGCCATCGACGGCGTATTGCTGATCTGGGTCAGGCCCGATCCCGCCAGCACGCCATCAAAGCGCAGGACGTCCTTGGGCTGCGACAGGCTGCCGGCGATCTTGACCGGACCGCCCAGGAACTGCGCGCGGATTTCCTTGGTATGCACCCCTTTTTCCGAGAAGTCCAGGTCGCCGTGCATCTGGCTGAGCAAGGGCATTTCGGGCATGAAGGTGAACGTGTTGTCGGCGAACTGGATCTTGCCCTCGACCTGCGTGTCGTCGGTGTTCATCAACGGCACCTTCAACTTCAGCGGCATGCGCCAGTTGCCGGTGCCCCGGGCTTCGTCCAACGCTCCGTCGAGCAGGCCGCCCAGCGGCGAGCTCTCCGCCAGCGCCAGGTAGGCGGACACCGGGCCGGTCGTGTCGCCATCGACCGTCAGCAGGGCGTTGTGCTCCATGTCGGGAATGCTGGCGGTCACTGCGCCCAGGGTCACCGTCTGGTCCGGACCGGTATGCGCCACCGCACCGCCGGGGCTGTCGAGCACCAGGCCCACCTTGTCGACCCGGAAGCTGCCAGAGAGGTTTTCGAGCATCGGCCAGCCCTTGCGGTGGCTGCGCGCCGGCGCGTAATCGACCTTGGCACCGGTATAGGCGCCGGCGATGACGAATTCGCCGGTCGAACCCGGCGCCCCAAAGGGAAACTCGTCCAGGTCCCCCTTGAGGGTGATGGCGGCCGATTCCATCTGGCCGGCGGGCAAGCCGGTGGCCAGCCACTCGCGCGCGTCCGCATTGACCTCGAGCGGCAGGTAGCGGTGGATGGCGTTCATCTTGCCCCGCACCAGCGTGCCGCGCATATCGACGCTGCCCGCCCCGGTCTTGCCCTCTTTGCGCCATTGGCCTTGCAGGCGGACGTCCAGGTCGCTGTTGGCGATCCGCAGCTGGCCGACGTCCACGAACCAGTTCCTGGCATCGACGCCTTTGGTCTGGGCGTCCAATGCCAGTTCGTCGGCCACCAGCTCGGGCTGTTCGAATACGCCCGGCAGCGCCACGCGCAACTGTTCGACGCGCCCTTTGACCGACAGATTCGCCGCGCCGGAACTGCGCGCCAGCGGCAGGCCGTCAGTGTCAATGAAGTCGCCCGGCGTGCCCTCGATGCGAAGCTGGGCATAGCCGCTGCGGACCGCCGGCCCGTCGGCAGCCGCCGTCCAGCCGACGCCGCGTCCTGCCACGTCGGCCGTCAGGGTGGTGAACTTGCCATGATCCAGCTGCAGCCAGGCCCGGCCGCTGATGCGTCCCTTGACGGGAGGCGGCGGCGCCCAAGGCGCCCAGGCCTGCGGCTCGGCGTCATCGAGGGCCGCGTAGAGTTCACCGCTCCAGTTGGCCGGATTGGACGCATCGCCCGCGAACAGGCTGCGATTGAATTCGCCGCGCAGGTCCAGTTTGCGGCCCAGCGCCGGATCGGCATCGGCGCGCAGCACGAAACGATGCGACAGGCTGCCGTTGCGCACCAGGAAATCGACATTGCTCAGTACCAGGTCGGGCGCCTGGCGCATTTCATCCTGCCAGCGGATGGTGGCGCCACGGATGCGCAATTCACGCTGCGCGGTCAGCCAACGCAGCGCGGGATGATCCAGATCAGATCGGTGATCGCTGGCGTTCAGGTCGATGCTTTGGCCCGCCACCCATAGATGGTTGTCGGTATCGCGGCGCAAGGTCAGTTCGGGCTGCTCGACGCGCAGGCGCACCAGCTTGGGCGACAGGGTCAGGATGCTGCGCCAGGCGAGCACGGCGGATACCGAGGGCAGCGTCAGCACCGGCGCCTCAACGCCGTCATAGACCTGGACGTCAGCCAGTTCCAGCCGGGGATTGAGCCCCTGCCATTCCGCCTTGATGTCGCCGATCGAGACGCGTGCGCCCAACGCCTGGCTGGCGTAGGCTTCGATCTGGGGACGCCACTGGTCCACGCGCGGCAAGACCCAATAGCGCACGCCCAAGAGCCCGACGGCCACGACGCTATAGATAGTCAGCGCCGCCCAGAACAGGCAGCAGAGCACTTTTTTTGAAACAGACACGGATCGGTGGGCAGGAGAATATGTCTTGCGGTATCGTCCCCACTTATACCTGAAACGCGCCCATTCGTCTCTCGCCCGATACCCATGTCCACGCCCTCCCTGCTCGCCCCTGCCCTGGCCTGGTCCGGCCACCTGCGCCGCCGTCTGGATGCCCATCCGGACCTTGCCGCCTGGCTGGAAGACGCGGTGCGCCAGCCCGTCACCCCCGAGCGATTGGCGCAGTGGCAGGCCGAACTGGCGGGCCCGGGCGCGCCGGCGGTGCTGCCGGTGGACCTGTGCCGGCAGGTGCTGCGCAAGCTGCGCGAGCGGGTATTCAGCACGCTGATCGTGCGCGACCTGGCCGGCCAGGCGCCGCTCGAGGAAGTGGTGGGTGCAATGACGACGCTGGCCGACATGGCGGTAGCGGCGGCCTACCGTAGCGTGGCGGCCGACCTGGCCGCCGTGCACGGCGTGCCGCGCGACCCGGCCACCGGGCAGCCCCAGGAAATGCTGATCGTGGGCATGGGCAAGCTGGGCGGCTGCGAGCTCAACGTCTCGTCCGACATCGACCTGATCATGCTGTACGGCGAGGAAGGCGATACCGACGGCCCGCGCCGCATCAGCCACCACGAGTTCTACGGCCGCCTGACCCGGCGCATGATGCCCGTGCTGTCCGAAGTGGACGCCAACGGCCAGGTATTCCGTACCGACCTGCGCCTGCGCCCCGACGGCGATGCCGGCCCGCTGGCCTGGAGCCTGGACGCGCTGGAACACTACCTCATCGGCCAGGGCCGCGAATGGGAACGCTATGCCTGGCTCAAGGCGCGGCTGATGCCCGCCCAGGCATTCGAGGGCAGCGACAGCACGGCCCAGGCACGCCAGCTGGAAAGCCTGCGCGTGCCTTTCGTGTACCGCAAATATTTCGACTTCGACGCGCTGGCCGCGTTGCGCGCCCTGCGCGAACGCATCCGCCAGGACTGGCAGCGACGCGCCATGGCGCGCAATGGCATCGACAGCGCCAACAACATCAAGCTGGGCGATGGCGGCATCCGCGAGATCGAATTCGTGGTGCAACTGGCCCAGCTGATCCGTGGCGGCCGCATGCCGGCCCTGCAAAAGCGGGGCTTGCTGGAAGCGCTGCACGCCGAATGCGTCGCCGGTCTGGTGCCCGAAGACGACGCGCGCCGCCTGGAAGAGGCCTACCGTTTCCTGCGCCGCACCGAACACGCGCTGCAATACCGCGAAGACGAGCAGACCCACCTGCTGCCCGGCGACCCCACGCTGCGCGCCGGACTGGCCGCTGCGCTGGGCTTCACCCCGGAAGATTTCGAAAGCACCCTGGCCGCGCACCGCCAATTCGTCTCGCAGACCTTCCGCAACGTATTCCGGATGGTAGGCATGGACAGCGAGGACACGGCCAATGCGCCCGATGCCCAAAGCGACCCGGCGACCGACGAACCCGACAGTGAATGCGAACTGGCCGAGCAGATCCGCCAAGCCTTCGGCGACGAAGCGGACGACCTGCTGCGCCGCACCGAAACCCTGCTGGGCAGCCATCGCATCCGCAGCCTGCCGGAAAGCAGCCGCCGCCGCATGGAAGTCCTGCTGCCCGCCGCGCTGCGCGCCGCCCGCCAGACGCCGGCCCCGCTGAACGCGGCCGTGCGCCTGTTCGACCTGATCGAAAAGATTGCCCAGCGCAGCGCCTACCTGGCCCTGTTGGCGGAATACCCCGACACGCTGGCGCGAGTGGCCCGCATGGTGGCCGCCAGCCCCTGGGCAGCCCAATACCTGACGCAGCATCCGCTGCTGCTGGACAGCCTGATCGACTGGCGCACGCTGTTCGAACCGCTGGACTTCGCCCAGATCGCCCGGCAACTGCGCGCGGACCTGGACGCCTGCCGCCTGCCCGACGGCGATCCGGACATCGAACGCCAGATGAACCTGATGCGTGACGTACAGCGCCAGGCCAGCTTCCAACTGCTGGCGCAAGACCTGGAAGGCGAGCTGACGGTGGAAAAGCTGGCCGATCAGTTGTCCGCGCTGGCTGACCTGCTGCTCACCGAAACCATCCACCGCACGTGGCCCCTGGTCAACAAAGTCCCGGACGCTCCCCCTCGCTTCGCGGTGATCGCCTACGGCAAGCTGGGCGGCAAGGAACTGGGGTATTCGTCCGACCTGGACCTGGTGTTCCTGTATGACGACCCGCGCGACGACGCGTCAGAGGTCTACGCCAAGCTGGGCCGGCGCATGACATCCTGGCTGTCGACCATGACCTCGTCGGGCCGCCTGTACGAAATCGACCTGCGCCTGCGCCCGGACGGCGATGCAGGCCTGTTGGCCGTATCCGTCGAGGCCTTCGAGCAGTACCAACAGAAGCACGCCTGGGCCTGGGAGCACCAGGCGCTGACACGGGCACGCTACGCGTCGGGCGACGCGGCGGTCGGCGAGCGTTTCGAGCAGATTCGCGAGGCCATACTGGTGATGCCCCGCGATACGGCAGCCCTGCGCGACGAAGTGCTGGCCATGCGCGAGAAAATCAACGCCGGCCACCCGAACAGCAGCGGCAAGTTCGACCTGAAACACGATAGCGGCGGCATGGTCGACGTGGAATTCGTGACCCAGTACCTGGTGCTGTGCCAGGCGGGCACGCACCCCATGCTGGTGCGCAACCTGGGCAACATCACCCTGCTGCGGCTGGCCGGCGAGGCCGGTTTGATCGACCCGGGCCTGGCGGCGCGTGCGGGCGACGCCTATCGCGTACTGCGGCGCATCCAGCACCAACTGCGCATGCAGGGGGTGGAAAAGGCGCGGGTCGCGCCCGACCAGTTGCAGGCCGAGCGCACCGCTGTACGAGAGCTGTGGCAGGCGGTGTTCGGCTGAATAATGGGGGACGCTCTGGCCGCCCGCCTTGAACGCCCCCGTGCAAAGCTGGCAACTCATCGTAAAATAAGGAGTTTTCCGCCTTACTTGCCAGCCAGATATGTCCGAATTCGTGCGCCCCAAACTCGACCTGCCCGTCGGCCGCAGCAAAGTGCTGATGCACTCGTGCTGTGCCCCCTGCTCTGGCGAGGTCATGGAAGCCATGACGGCGTCGGGCATCGACTACGCGATCTACTTCTACAACCCGAACATCCATCCGGTCAAAGAGTACGAGATCCGCAAGCAGGAGAACATTCGCTTTGCCGAGCAGCACGGCATCGAATTCATCGATGCCGACTACGACATGGACAACTGGTTCGATCGCGTCAAGGGCATGGAAAACGCCCCCGAGCGCGGCGAGCGTTGCACGGCCTGCTTCGACATGCGTTTCGAACGCACCGCGCTATACGCCCACGAGCACGGCTTTGACACCATCACCAGCTCGCTCGGCATCTCGCGCTGGAAAGACATGAATCAGATCAACGGCTGCGGCGAGCGCGCGGCCGCTCGCTACGACGACCTGATCTACTGGACGTACAACTGGCGCAAGGGCGGTGGCTCGTCCCGCATGATCGAAATCAGCAAGCGCGAAAACTTCTATCAGCAGGAATACTGCGGCTGCGTCTATTCGCTGCGCGACACCAACCGCCACCGCCGCGCCCAGGGCCGCGAGCGCATCCATATCGGCGTGAAGTTCTACGGCAAGGAAGACCTGATCATCGAGGAAAACCTCTAAGGCGCTCTTGCCGGACCTGTCTGCATGAAAAAGGAGCCCCGCACGGGCTCCTTTTTCATGGGCGGCCCCTTGGCCGTGTCACGCCGACTCGTTCGGCAGACACCCCTTGCGCCGGTATTCCGACGGCGACACGCCATAGCGGTTGCGAAATGCATGGCTGAACCGCGCCGCGTCTGAAAAGCCGTGCTGGAAGGCGATATCGCCGATCTGCCGCGCGGTCTGCGTCGCATCGCCCAGCATGCGCCGGGAACGCTCGAGCCGGGCGCTCAGGATGAAATCGGCGGGCGTGGTGGCGGCCAGGGCAAACAGGTTGTACAGATAGCGGCGCGACACGCGCAGGGCTGCCGCGGCCGTCGCGGGCGACAAATCCGGATCATGCAGGTTTTCGACCAGATACTGCTGCACCCGGCGCAGTTGCGCCTGGCGCATGTCCGCTTGATCTTGTTCGGCCTGCCCGCCCGCCCTTTCGCTGATGTCCAGCCCCATCATCTGCATGACGGCATTGGCGGCATCGCGCGACGCGCTGTCGGAAAGATGCCCGTGTTCGCCCAAGGCGACCCGCAGCAAGTCCATCGCCATGCGGCCGCAGCCGTGCCGAGCGCTGAAACTGCGCGCCACGGAATTCTTCATGAAAGGATGCCAGGCTTCGGAATGTTTGCCCGGCACCAGCATGACCAGAAAGTGCGCGTCGTCGTCGACATCGACCTCGTAGGGACGAGTCGTGTCGTAGATGCCCCAATCACCAGGCATCAGCAATGCCGTGCGGGCAGCCTGCCGGATTTCACTGCGGCCGCCCAGTTGCAGCGTCACCTTGTAGCCTGACACGTCGGCGCGGTCGGCCAACTGCTTGGTGCGTCGCACGCGTTGCGCGCCGGTATGCATTTCGCAGATCTGCATCCAGCCCAGGTAATCCATCGCCACGCTGCTGCGAAAGCGCGACGGGTGCACCGCAGACACTTCCAGCGGTACGAACGTATTGCTGATACTTTCCTTCCAGCTGGCGCAATCCAGGAACTGCTGGGGCGCGCTGCGTATAAGGGGCTGGTGCATGGCGACTCCGGCGCACGGCATGAAACAGAGCGGTCTTCTTTCTATCACCGAGCACCTGACAGCGAGTATCCGTGACAACCCCTAAAAGCCACGTGCCCCTAGGGCTTTCGGGCGCTGCCGTAGGAATAATCAGACAAAATGAACCCTTGCTTGGCCAATTCTTGCGCCAATCCGTGGCGTACCGGCACCACGTCCGGGTAACGCCTGGGGCGCGCCGCCGCCACTTCGGCTTCGGTATACGGCTGAAACCCGCTTGGAAGCTGCGCCGGACTGAAGCTGAGCAGCACCCAATTCAGCACGGCGGCCAGATCCGCATTACTCAGTGGCGAGTATGCCGCCCCCGGCACCCGAACCAAGTACTCGCGTCCCGCCGGCAGTCGCGCAAAGGCCCCCACCGAATTACGGAAATCCGGAATCCCGTGGGGCGTACTGCCGCGACCGTCGACCCGATGACAGCCCGCACACTGCAGCACGTAGTCGGCACGGGCCCCGGGCCACAACGCGCCGGCGGCCGCCGGCTCTACGGCCGAGGTGGCCGGCGCCGCGGCAGCGCCACCGGCGGCCGGGGCTTCGAGCGCCTGCGACGCGGTCGCAACCAGACTCGCCAATACCGCGACCAGCCGGCGCCCCCACCCACAGCGAGGCCCAAAAAGTCGTGTGTTCATGGCTTCTTCTTGGCCAACCCCACGATCACGGAGGTGGTGCAATGGAAAATGGACGACTCGTTGGACATGCACCAGTTGACGTCGTTGTGCAGGAACATCTGATAGCCAGGGCGCTCGCGCTCGGCAGCCGCGCACATGCACTTGCCGCAAGCCGTCTTGCCGCAGCAATCGTTGTAGCTGATGAGATAGTCCTTGCCGTCCATCGGGTTGTGGCAGGTGCCGATCCAGGAAACGGCCGAAGGCGATGTGCCCGGCGGGCAAGACGTGGTGCTGCCGCCGCAGCATGAACACAGAAAGCCGTCCACCGCGCAATAGCGCCAGTAGTCGCAGGCGGTTTCGTCTGTCTGCGGTTTCTTGGCGGCTGCCGGCGCCGAGCGGGCCACCGGCAACACCGGCACCAGGAAGGCGGTACCCACCAGCACCTTGCCAATGCGGTTCAGCACGCTGCGCCGCGACGTGGCGTGCGCCATCGAGCGCGTGGCGCGCTCTCCAAGCTTATCCAACCAGAGCATTGCGGTTCTCCTTGCGGGAAATGCGGGTCTCGTCCAGCGAACCGGCGGCCAGGAATTCCTGCACCGACGCCACGCCCAGTTCCTTGGCCGTGAACAGGCTTTCAAGCTGTTCGCGGGAATTGATCAGGCCCTTGGCGCGGATGACGCCGGTCTCGTCGATCAGCACGGCGTACGGCAGCTTGCTGATCTGGAATTTCATGCCCAGTTCGGTGGACAGCAGGTACGGAAAGCGCTCAAGGCCGGCCTGACGGTAGAAAGCCAGGTGTTCGGGCATTTCGCCGTCGCTGGCCAGCACGATGCGCAGCCAGGCGCTTTCCGTGCCGGCCACGGATTTCAGGATGGGCAAGAGCTTCTTGCATACCGGGCAGGAAGGCGACAGGAAGAACAGCAACTGGCTGTGCTGGCCGCGTTCACCGATGGTCAGGCGACGGCCCAGCAGGTCCGGCAGTTCGAAACGCGGTGCGGCCTCGCCTACCGCGGGCCCCTTGTCCATGGTCAGCGCGCCCATCGGGGCCACGCGTTCGTACAGCACGCCGATCTGGCGCGACAGCGCCAGAATGACCAGCAGCAGGCAGAGCACGACGCCCCACAGCAGGAAATTGGAGATGATCAAGGCTTCCATGTTTTGTTCCTTGGTTCTAGTGATGCAGCTGCTGCAGCTTCAGGTGTGAAGCCAGCAGATGGTTGACTGTGAAGTACAGGGCCACGGCGCTCATGGCCAGCCCGAAGACCGAGGCGGCGTCGGCCCATTGCAGGCTGCGCGATGCCCCTTGGGCGGCGGTAAAGATGGGCAGGGTCCATAGCGCCAGCAGGGCGTTGCGCAGCACCATCCACCAGGACAGGCCCGCGCCACGCGCCGCCGCGCCGCGAAAGGCGGGCCCTCCGCAACCGCAGTCGATGTCGCGGCGCCCACGCGCCAGGTTGACCGCCACGCCGGCCGTGGCCACGGCCAGCACGGCCAAGGCCAGCGCAGCGCCGGAAGACCGGCTCGCGGGCACCAGCAGCAGCGCGCCGGCCAGGGCCTCCGCCAGGACATAGACCCATGCAAAGGCGGCGGCCAGGCCGGCAGGCACGATCTCGTAGGCGGTCACGGCGGCAACAAACGCCGCCATATCCTTGAGCTTTTCCAGCGCCCCCAGCAGCAGTACGCAGGCCAGCGCGGCACTTGCGGCGTAAAGCAGGACGGGATCGGTCATCGGGCGCCTCCGGGTTGGGGTTCGACCTGCAGCGCGGTTTCGCCGGCGCCCTGGATCGTGCCCTTGAACACCGGCGCCGCTGGCGCGGCGTCGTAGATGTTGACGTTGCCGCCATCCAGCGTGAACAGGCGCGGCTTGTCGTCTTGCGACACCGACATCGACAGCGCGTTCTTGCCAGGTATGCGCGCCAGCCGCTTGTGCGTGGCCAGGTCGTATACCCAGATTTCCGCAGCGGGCGTCTTGTGCGAGCCTTCGACGCCGTTCGGGTGCATGCCCACGTAAAGACGCTTGCTATTGCGGTTGACAGCCAGCAGGTTGTAGCCGCCCGGCCGCCAGCCGCGATCTTTGCCGGACTTGTCCAGCAGCGACCACGGTTCAGCGAACTTTGCATCCTGGCCGCTGAAATCGGCGCTGTAGACATTGCCGTTGTACGACACGAAGTAGAAGGTGTCGCCCAGGTTGCCCGTGTGCGTGAAGATCGGGTCCTTCTCGACGTCGAACATGGGCTTGCTGCGCTGCTGGCCCGACGGCTTGCCGGCGGCGTCCAGGTCGACGGTGATGAAGGTGCCGTCACCGCAGATGCTGGCAAAACTGCGCGGCCGCGACGGTGGCACGATGATGCTCCAGCAACCGGCGGAGGCGGTGACTTCATCGGCAAACGTGCGGGCCTTCAGGTCCACCACGGTTACGGACGACGCGGGCGTGGCGTTCTGCACGAACAGCAGGCCGCCGTCCGAACTCTGCTGGAGGTAGTTGCGATAGTTCAGCGCCTGGGCTCGCTTTTCGGGAATCTGTACCTCGAACTTGGGCGTCAGCGTTTCGGCATCCCAGGCTTCGACCACGTCGGTGCGCTTGCCACGGTTCAGGCGCTCGTAGTAGGTAGTCATGATGTAGATGTCTTTGCCGTCGGCAGACACGGTCATGTGCCCGTTGAACGACGACGGCACCAAGCCCAGGAATTTCATCGTGTCGCCGTCATAGATGTTGATGCGACTGTCGACCAGATGATTGAACACCGCATCCATCACGTACAGCCGGTGCGGCGTGGCGGGCGGCAGGCGCGTGCCCCCCTTGAGCTCTTCGTTGGGCAGATCGGCCCGGGCCATGCCAGCCGTGGCGGCCAGGGCGGCGCACAGGGCCCATTTTGCCAACTGGGCGCCAGCACGCCGTCCCGCACGCGCTGCGGCCTGCGGGCCGCGTCTGTCAGCACAAAGCGCAGTCATTGGAAGTCTCCTGGTTCATGTCCGTTGCTCCTAAAAGGCATAGACGTAGCGCATCTGCAGGCCACGCATGCGCGGGCCGTTCTCGACCTTGAGGTCGTGGATGTACTGCATCTGGATCTGGTTGGCGTCATTGATCTGGTGGGTGAGTTCCAGCGCCAGTTGGTGGTTGCGGGCGCGACTGGTGACGGTTTCACCGCTGACGCGCTCACGGCCGCCGGTCTCAAAGCGGTAGCGGATGCCCGTGTAAGTATTGGCAGTGAGGTTGGTCGAAGCCAGCGCAAAGAAGCGGAAGGACGGGTCCTTTTTCAAGGTCTGACTCATCCAGTCGGTGTTGCGACCGTAGATTTCGACTTCGCCGATGGCTTCGAGAAACGTGGATTCACCGACTCCTTTGACGAAGGAAAAGTCCTGGATGGTGGACCAGCGATTCTTGCCTGGCGAGGTATCCGGCCGTGCACCGTCGTACCGGCCCAGCGGCACCACCACGAAGGGCTCCCAGGCGAACCAGGTCTTGGTCTGCTCGTTGTTGTAGAGCCAGATTGCGGACCCCAGCGTGACGTCGCCGATGCCTGTCTGGCGGTCGCGTGACGCGCCCGGCAGTTCCATCGTGGTGCGGGATATCGGCACGATGAATTCAAGTTGCACGGTCTTGCCGAAGAACTCACGGTAGTGCATCTGGCGATAGATGGCCGCATCGACATCTACCGAGGCGCCGTCCACGCGTTTGCCCGCCGAATACAGCCCCGACGAGCGCAGGCCCGTCAGGTAGCCCGCGATGATGTTGGTACCGACCGGTGCGGGTATCCAATCGCGTGCGCTGGGATCTCCTGCCCATGCGCTCTGTGCCGTCGCCGCACACGCCAGCAGTAATGCTGCGCTTGCCCGGCCCCGGCAAATGGTCTTGCCTGCCATGCCCTTCCCCTTGGTGTCGCGGCACGCGCGTGCGCCGGTATGTCCCGGCTTGAAGCGCGCGGCCGTCAGTCTAGTAAGCGATGCAAACGGACTTCTTCTCCAGATACATGTCCAGTACGGCGCGGCCGTGCTCACGGCCGATGCCCGACTGCTTGAAACCGCCGAACGGCATGTTCGGATCGAGCATGTTGTGGGTGTTGACCCACACCGTGCCCGCATCGATGCGTGGAATCAACCGCTGCACGCGGGACAGGTCGTTGCTCCAGAGGCTGGCGCCCAGGCCAAAGGCGCTGTCGTTGGCGAGCCGCACGGCATCGTCCAGCGTGTCGAACGGCTGGGCGACGACGACCGGCCCGAAGATTTCTTCGCGAGCGATGCGGGCGTCGGCCGGCACGTCGGCGAACACCGTCGGTCGCACGAAGTAGCCGGCTCCGTCGCCGGCATTGCCCCCCGCCAACACCCGTCCGCCCTGAGCACGACCGATGCCGATGTAGTCCAGGACGCGCTGCTGATGACGTGCCGACACCAGTGGCCCCACCTGCGTGGTGGGGTCGAAGCCCGACCCCAGCTTCATGCTGGCGGCCAAGTCGGCAAGCCCCTGAACGACCTTGGCATACAGCCCCTTTTGCACGTACAACCGGGATCCGGCGGTGCAGACCTGCCCCTGGTTGAAGAAAATGGCCGCGGCCGCGCCTTGCACCGCGACGTCGGGGTCGCAGTCGTCCAGCACGATGACGGGCGACTTGCCGCCAAGTTCCAGCGAGACGCGCTTCATGTCGTCCATGGCAGCGCGCCCAATGAGCTTGCCGACTTCGGTGGACCCGGTGAACGCTATTTTGTCGACGCCGGGATGGGCCACCAGCGCCGCCCCGGCGGTTTCACCCCGGCCCGTCACGACGTTGACCACGCCGGGCGGAAAGCCCGCCTCGAGCACCAGCTCGGCCAGCCGCAGGGCGGTCAGGGGGGTTTCTTCGGCGGGCTTGAGCACCACGGTGCAGCCGGCGGCCAGTGCGGGAGCGATTTTCCAGATGGCCATCAGCAACGGGAAATTCCACGGAATGATGGCGGCCACCACGCCCACCGGCTGGGGCAAGGTATAGGCGTGGTATTGCACGCCCGGCGGAAACGGGATGGACAGTGCAAGCGTATCGCCCGTGAGCTTGGTGGCCCAGCCGGCCATGTAGCGCAGCCATTGCGCGCCGGCGCCCACTTCCAGCCCCTGGGCCACGCCCAGCAGCTTGCCGTTGTTCAAGGTTTCAAGCCGTGCCAGCGCGTTGCCGTGCTGCTCGACCAGGTCGGCCAGTTTCAGCAGCAGGCGTTCGCGGCCAGCGGGCAGCATGTCGTGCCAGGGGCCCGCAGAAAACGCCCGGCGCGCGGCCTGCACGGCCAGGTCGATCTGGGCGGGCCCAGCATCCAGTTGATGGGCGATGACCTCGCCCGTAGCGGGATTGAATACTGCGACAGGATCGCCTTGCCCTTCGCGCAGCGGTTTGCCGTCGACGATCATGAATTCGCGGATGGCCGCCAATTCGGGGCGGTCGGACGCGGGTGCGCTGGCGGGTATGCGGGCGGACGACATGCGGAAGGCTCCAACGGATAACGTTGAAGCCAGGATAGCAACGGCCTGCCGTGCTGGCTTGTCCGCCCGTGCATGGGGTTTTGTTCCCGTGCGCACGTCCAAGCAAACGGCGGAACGC